>NZ_OY762947.1:4747500-5018219 GCF_963666695.1 uncultured Desulfobacter sp. | reverse complement strand
GAAGCTGATCGGCTCATTAATTAGGAGATAAGTTATGACTGACTTGAATCACCCCCCGGGGGGAAGCACGCCAACGTTTGATGACCTGCTGAAAAAAAATCTAAAACAGTTTGAAAAATTCAAAGGCGGTCCGGTCCTTATCCTTGTGGCCGGTGTGGTGGTAGTTGTTGTTTTGGTGGTGGTCTTATGGACTGCATGGTTCACCGTCCAACCGGAGGAAACGGCTATTGTACAGCGCTTTGGCAAGGTCATGCGCACGGCCGGTCCGGGACTGCATTTCAAATTCCCTTATGGTATCGAAAAGGTCCGTTTGCTGCCTACAGCTCGCGTACTCAAAGAAGAGTTCGGGGTTTCGGACGGTTTCCACCGTTCCCGGTGAAAAGAGCCGCTATGATACGCGAGGCACCTACAAAGACGAGTCGCTGATGCTCACCGGGGATTTGAACGTTATCAATGTTCAGTGGATCGTCCAGTACCGCATCGAAGACCCAATCCGCTACCTATTTCAGGTCCGCGACATTTCAAAAACAATCCGTGACACTACCGAGGCGGTTATGCGCCGAGCAGTCGGCAACCGTCTGGGCAGCGAATGTGCTGACTACCGGACGGGTGGCGGTGGCCAGTGAAGCCAAAAACGAAATCCAGAAAATCCTGACAATCTATGAGTCTGGAGTGCGTCTGGTTACCGTAGAACTTCAGGATGTAACCCCGCCGGATACCGTAAAACCTGCCTTTAATGAAGTCAACGAGTCGCGTCAGGACAAAGAGCGAACGATCAATAAAGCCCAGGAACAGGCCAACCGGGAAATCCCCAAGGCCCGAGGCGTGGCTACGCAAAGCATCAGCGAGGCTGAAGGTTACGCATTGGAACGTGTAAACCGGGCCCAGGGAGAGGCCACCCGTTTTGAGGCCATTTTAGGACAATACGAACAGGCGCCGCAGGTCACGCGCCGGCGGTTGTATCTGGAGGCCATGACCGGTTTCCTGTCAAACATGAAAGGGCTTTATATCGTGGATAAGGACCAGAAGGCAATGGTGCCCTGGCTCCCATTGGAATCCAGTGGGCAACCATCAACACAGGGGAGGAAACCATGAAATTTACCGTAAAAGCAGTAATCATAGCAACATCGGTGGCGCTCGTTACCATAGCCTATGGCGGTCTATATACACTGGAAGAGGGTCTGCAGGCCATTGTCGTGCAGTTTGGCCGGCCTGTTGGGGAACCGGTAACCGAGGCGGGATTGCACATGAAACTGCCCTTTGTGCAGGAGGTCCGGCGATTTGAAAAGCGTCTGCTGGTCTGGGACGGTGATCCGAACCAGGTTCCCACCAAGGGACGCGAGTTCATCTGGGTGGATACCACCGCCAGATGGCGGATTGCCGATGCGAAAAAATTCCTGGAGAATGTAGCCAGCGAAGAGGGGGCCCAGTCGCGTTTGAACGATATTCTCGATTCGGTCGTGCGTGACCAGGTGTCGAGCAGCGAACTCGTGGAACTCGTACGCAGCGCATCGTGGGAGGTGCCAGAAGGCGAAGCCCTGAAAGAAATACCAAAGGAGCGTGAAGAAGAGCTTAAAAGGGAGATTGCCCGGGGCAGGGAGGAGATCACCCGCACGATACTGACTAAGGCACAGAAGATCATCCCGCAATACGGCATTGAACTTGTGGATGTGCGCATCAAGCGCCTCGACTACGTTGAAAGCGTCCGTGAAAAGGTCTATGAGCGTATGATTTCCGAGCGCAAGCGCATTGCCGCGCAGTTCCGTTCCGAAGGCGAGGGACGCAGCGCCGAGATCCTCGGCACAATGGAAAAAGAGCTGCGCCAGATTCGCTCAACGGCCTACCGCCAAGTGCAGGAAATCCAAGGTAAAGCCGACGCTGAAGCGACGCAAATCTACGGCCAAGCGTACAATAAAAATCCAGAATTCTATGCCTTTTTGCGCACCCTTGAAAGCTACAAGGAAAAAACGAATAAGAATTCCGTACTGATCCTCACCACGGACAGCGACTTCTATCAATATATCAAGCAGGCGAGCCCCAGAGGAAAAAAATAGAGTTTTCCATCAAAAGAGACGCCAACTACGGAGACAAAGAAAGGAAAACGGCTGGTTCGCCGCCCGACCATCCGGCACCGAAGATATTTATAAAATTTACACCGAAAGTTTCAAAAACAAGGCGCATCTGCAGCGTATTCAACAAGAGGCTCAGACCATTGTCAGTGCGGCATTTCAAGTGGCAGGTGTTTAAAAAAAAGTTAAGACCAATGAAACCTTCGGCTACCGTCTTAGGACCGCAGATTAAAAAAGTGTCCCGGCTTAAGTCGGTAGCCCAAAATGCTTTGCATAACCGGCCAAAAAAGGCCGGAAAACAATGCATGAAAAGCAACAACAATGTTTGTCCCGGCCTTTTTAGTCTGCGCTTATTGAATTGTTCGCAAGCCCTCAATTCTTGTTTTGAAATCCGGCTTACTTTTTGGTTTTTTCCTTATTTCCTTTTTTCCCTCCAGTCATCGGACCTTGACCAGGATTTTTAGCTCTTCCCTTGCCTTCACCACGACCGTCTTTCGGTCCCTGGCCTTTGGGTCCTGTCCCATCTTTATTTGGCATATTAATCACCTCCTTTTTGTTGACAAATGATGGGGATTTTACCCCCAGGTATTGATTGTGAAATCAGTTAAACTCTTTCTTTCCTGTTTTCAAGGATAATGAGTCCCTTTTTTACAGACAAGGAATCATACACGCGGCCGTCTGCCTAATATCAAAGATACAACAAACAGAATTAAAAAGAGACCAAACAGTATCTTTGCAATTCCGATGGCAGTACCGGCAAGGCCCCCAAAACCCAGGACACCTGCAATGATTGCAACTACTAAAAATAACATTGACCAGGAAAGCATAATCTTACTCCTTTTTTATTCTTTTTCTTTGGCTCTGACAGCTTCAACAAAAGCCATCCCTTGAATATCGTTAGGTGTGTGGATCTGGATAATTGGCGGTTTCAATAAAAGAGGTTTTGTCCCAAGCAACACACCGAACCGAAACGATTTTAAATGATGATTCAAATCTTTTTGGTTTGTCCATTCTTCCATGATACAAAAGCTGTTTTTGTCTGTGATTTCACAAAAGAGAGCATAGCTGCTGCATCCTTTTTCTTTTTTTACCGGCTCGATCAATGAAATAAGGGTCTGCAAAAGTTCCTTTTGTTTTTCTGCAAGCACGGTTAGGTTTATTTTGACTATAATCATTGGGTTACCCCATTAAATATTCTTTATTACCAAATAATTACTTGATGACTAAGTCGTTCTTTACAGATTTGACCCCCGTTACTGAGCGTGCTATTTCTACAGCCCTGTCCGCTGCCTTTTTAGAATCCACGAAACCGCTCAACTGAACAACCCCCTTGAATGATTCTACATTTATTTGAAAAACCTTGAGCATGGGATCATTGAATATTGCCGTTTTAACCTTGGTGGTAAGGACAGTATTATCAACATATTCTCCAGTACTTTCCTTGTTCCATGCCCCCCCGCATCCAGCAATAAACGCAGACAGAACGAGCCCGATAATACAATGTCTTATTACAGTTGTTTTCGTCATTTTCACCATAATTTTAATCCTTTACATAATATTTTGTTGATAAATGTACCGCCAAAATACCCGACAATGTCACGTTGTTGATTGATCAGGCTGAGCTTTTTTACTGTTTTGTCCCGAATTTACAGCTTTAAACCGGGATTATGATAAAATTTTAAAAATTACCAGCACTCACAGGACACTTTCCATATCCATTCAATTCAATTCAATCATTCAAGTTTCGTACCAGATTTTTGCTCTTAACCAAGAACACCCCATATCTAAGGACCTCAGATTATATAACTCCAGTTTATTTGATTTGCGATTCTTAGAGCCTATTTAAAATATTGATGAATCGGCTGCAATCTCATGAGGTTTCGCTTCGACCCCCTAATTTTTAAACAGGCTCTTAGGAGCAGTATGAATAATCCTTATGGTAATCTTTGCAAAACGTGTTTGGCAATTCAGAAGGAACGGTTATATGTGACCTATGGCTATATGTGACCCATATTCAGAGTCCTGTGGATTGACGTCCTCTTTTCCTCGCAGGAAAAAAGCTTGACACTTTGGATAAAGTCGGGTTTGTGAGAGCCGGTATCAAGCTTTAGGGGAAGCAAGCATCTAAAACTCTGCTCACTTGGCAATACCATATCGTATGTGATAACTTTTGGAATCGGCTCATTCGTTACTCCTTATCTGTTCGTTGTGTGGACAACTTCAAATATTAAGTAAGATTGAGCCGTACAGAGGGCAAAGCCTCTGCACTCTGACCTGGTCCTGAGGACCAGGGTTTCTATGTCAGACTAAATTATTTAATAATTTAGGGATATTATAGACAAAAATAATGTTTTTTTTGAATGTAGGCAAAAACCTAACCGGACACTAATAGGAGATTTAAAATGTTTGAACGATTGAGATTTCTTTATAACCGTATCGGCGAAAAACTTTGGATTAAGCCACTTGTCACCTGCGTGCTCTCAATAATGATTGTGTTTCTGATAAAGCAAGTGGACTATTACGAAATCGATCAGTTTTTTCCCGAGGTTAATAAAAACTCGATAGAGATGTTGCTGTCCATTATTGCCTCAAGTATGCTGGCAATTGCCACCTTTGCTGTCGGATCAATGGTCTCCGCCTATAATTCAGCCAGCAGGACTGCAACGCCGCGCTCTTTTCCGCTGATCATTTCCGATGACGAATCCCAAAATGCACTTTCTACCTTTATCGGCACATTCATTTTCAGCGTCATCTCACTTATGGTTTTAAAGAATGGATATTACGGCAAATCAGCTCGTTTTATGATATTCACTTTGACATTAATTGTTCTTGGTGTGGTTATTGTTACCTTTGTTCGCTGGGTTGACAGTATTGCCCGTCTTGGGCGTCTCGGCAGGATCATCAATAAGGTGGAAAAAGCAACAGATGATGCTTTGCAGCGAAGACGATTAGCACCCACCCTGGGTGGTGTTCCTTCGGGGCAGCTTAAACCTGTGGGACAGGCCGTTTATGGAAATTCGATCGGATATGTCCAGCGCATAGAGATGGCTGGCTTACAGGGTACTGCAGAAAGATTGCAGCTGCAGATTATGGTGGATGCTTTGCCCGGAACCTTCGTAGCGCCAGGCAGGGCTCTTGCCTATGTGACCACAGATTCGGGAACCCTGTCAAAAAAAGATACTGATCAGATAGCGAAAACGTTTTTGATCGGTGGGGACAGGACCTTTGATGAAGATCCTCAATTTGGCCTCGTCGTCCTCTCAGAAATTGCCATTCGAGCATTGTCGCCCGCCGTCAATGATCCCGGTACCGCAATTGATGTTATCGGGACGCTTGTGCGGCTTTTTACGCATTGGAGTAAAACCGTTGAAGATGATAACAGTCGAGACTTTAAAGATGACAGTCGAGACTTTAAATATGATCGGGTAATGGTGCCGGAAATATCATTATGGGACATGTTTGATGATGCCTTCAACGCCATTGCCCGTGACGGGGCTGGCGCCATTGAAGTAGTGGTGAGATTACAAAAGGCCTTTCAGGCGCTGGCATTAATCGGAGACCCCAAAATTCGAGAGGTGGCAATGTTTCAAGCCCGTTTGGCACTTGCCAGGGCTGAGCTATCACTGGATCTCCCAGAAGATCTCGATATTGCAAGGAAAGCAACCAAACTTGTCGGGACCTTTTGACAAAATCAATCAGCCGACAAAAATACCAAAGGCAACAAAGGTGCCCTCACACCAGCTCCCCACCGCATGTTCCCGGCCATCATCAACAAGTACAAGCGCCTGACCTTCCTGAACATGGCCATCGGTTGTTATCCCGGCTTGTTGTATTTCCTCAGTCCGATTCTGTTTGACGGTTATGTGTGGGTGGCTATCCCCTTACCCGACAGGGACTTGCACCCTGCAAAGATGCACCAAGCTTCGCTTGGCGCGCTAACGCCCGATTAAGGAGACCACTTCAGAATCGTGAATAGCTGATACTATCCTTTTCAAATTCTTCAATCACTTCATTGCTCAGAGAGGGGCTCACTTTTGACATCATTTGAATAAATGTCTCTGTGGTTACCCGGTAGTCCTCTTTTTCGGTAAGTTCCTGCTCGAATGCAAAATACGCAACCTGATCAAAAAGATATTGGATGTCGGCAGGGGTAAACCCGGATGTTATCCCAATAAGTTGATCCAGATCGATTTGTCCGGTATTGAGCCTGGTAAGATAATGTTCAAGGATAGTTGCCCTTCCTTCCCTGTCCAATCCACCAACCGGAATAACACAGTCAAACCTTCCCGGCCGGAGCATAGCAGTATCCAGTTGCCGGATGTAATTCGTGGCACACACCAGCAGTATCTTGTTTTTCTGACTCTTAAGCAGCGGAATTTGTTTTAAAAACTCGTTGGTAATGGACTTATCAATCCTGTCCGCCCTGTCACGGCTGCCCGCGATCTCTTCGAACTCATCTATAAAAAGGACCACTTTATCAAGGTTTCCTGCCAGTTGCATTACTTTACGCAGATTTGCCCCGACGTTTTCCACACCATCCACCATCAGCATGCTCGGTATGATCTCAATGTACCACCAGGACAAGACGCCTGCTATGGCCTTTACAAAGTGAGTCTTTCCTGTGCCGGGAGGTCCAAAGAATATGATCGCCTTGGGACAAATAACCCCATGCTTTTTTGCCAGGCCCTCTTCCGTCAGGGGAAGAATTATTCTGCGTTGGACCAATTGCTTGGGGGGCTGGGAGTCGGCTATGGTATCCCACATTTCCCTGCTGATGGTCTGTGCCGCCATCTCCTTCAAGATATTCTTGTGCTTATACGTCCTGTACTCATCAGGGGCTTGCTCCATATTTTCTAAAAAATCAATGCAGGCCGTCCGCAACCCCACATCCCGACCGACTTTTTCCGAGAGAAGCCACTTATGTTTTATTATTTTAGACCACAGGTCGGCGGCAATATCCGGTTCGAGCTCTGCCCCGCTCATTTCGAAGATTCTATTCGCACACGCTTCCGGTATTATAATTTGCGGTGTCTTATTGTCCATAATATATTTCCTCCCATTTGAATGAAAATTTGTGGTTTGCAAATGTCAATCTACGCATACTAACGCACTCAGGCCGACCGAATTCCATTGTTCACACCAGCACCTCCACCGCATGTTCCCGGCCATCATCAACAAGTACAAGCGCCTGACCTTCCTGAACATGGCCATCGGTTGTTATCCTGGTTTGTTGTCTTTCCTCAGTCCGGCTCTGTTTAACGGTTATGTGATAGATAGCTTTGCCCGAGCGGTAATGCACTTTGACTCCATCCCATTCCGGCGGAAGACAGGGCGCGAAAACCAGCCTGTTATTCTCCAGTGTAAGGCCAACCAGGGACTCTACAATAAGCCGGTACATCCATGCAGCCGATCCCGTGTACCATGTCCACCCGCCTTGACCCGTGTGGGGCGGCACGGCATAGACATCCGCTGCCACAACATAGGGCTCGGTCTTGTACCGCAGAGTTGCCGTGGCGGAACTCCCGTGGTTCACGGGGTTTATCAAAGAAAGAAGTTCCCACGCACGACGACTGTCTCCGAGTTTTGCAAAGGCCATGGCTGTCCAGACGGCTCCATGGGTGTACTGTCCGCCGTTTTCCCTCACTCCGGGAACATAACCCTTTATATAACCCGGGTTAACTTTCGATTTGTCAAACGGCGGATCCAGAAGCTGTATAAGGGAATCATCCCGGCGAACCAGGTGTCTGTCCACCGCTTCCATTGCCATTTTTGAACGTTCACTGTCCCCCGCACCCGAAAGAACGGACCAGCTTTGGGCGATGGAGTCGATCCTGCATTCCTGTGATTTTGACGATCCCAGGGGGGTACCATCATCAAAATAAGCCCTGAGGTACCACTTTCCATCCCAACCATGGTTTTTGATATTCTGGCGTAATCGGTCAGCCTCAAGACCGCATTGACGATGGAAATCCATGTCATCCATGAGGCGGGCGACAGTGGAAAACCGGGAGAGCACCTCGTACATGAAGAACGCCAACCACACGCTCTCACCTTTGCCGTCTTTTCCCACCATGTTCATTCCGTCATTCCAGTCTCCAGAGCCGATAAGGGGAAGCCCGCGTACGCCGAACTTGAGGCCATTTCGGATTGCCAGTACACAATGATCATACAGGCTTGCCGTTTCTTCGGATCGGCCGGGAAGATCATAGTAGGATTCTTCATCTGGATTGACCGGACGGCCTGTTATGAAATGAACCTTTTCACTGAGCACCCCTGTATCGCCGGTACTTTGAACATAACGGCTTACTGCCAGGGGAAGCCAGAGGAAATCATCGGAACACAGGGTACGAACGCCCCTGCCTGTTGGCGGATGCCACCAGTGCTGGACATCACCCTCGGGAAACTGGCGGCCGGCACAAAGAAGCAAATGTTCGCGCACGAGACGCGGTTCAGCATGAACAAGACTCATGGTATCCTGTAACTGGTCGCGAAAACCGAAAGCCCCGCCGGACTGATAAAAACCGCTTCGACCCCAGAGGCGGCTGGCCAGTACCTGGTAAATCAGCCAGCCATTTGCAAGGAAATTGACGGATGGGTCTGGTGTTTCTATCTGGATAGTCCCCAGGGTGTGCTGCCAGTAAGCCCAGACCCCTTCCAGGGCCTTGTGTGCCGCAGCTGAATAATGGAAACGGTGCGCAAGTTTTGCTGCATGATCCCGGTCCTTACCAGCCCCAAGGGTGAAAACGATTTCCCGTTCCTCTCCGTTTTCAAGATCAAAGACCACCTGAATAGCTCCGCAGGGATCAAGTCCGGCCCCTGTCCTGCCGGAGAGGTGTGAGCGCATCATGGCAGCAGGGTTGTTGAGGGCAGCGTTACGGCCCAGGAATTCAATCCGGTCTCCAGTCAGTGTTCTGGTGGCGTGATCCACATTAAAAAAGGCAGCACGAGTGCCAAATTCTGAGCTGTAAGGGTTGCGGGCAAGCATGGCACCACTTTCAGGGTCGGTCTCTGTAATAACATGCATCCCTGTTTTGTGGCGCAGATCCCCCAGCACCCACTCGACATAACCGCTCACGGAAAGCCGTCGTGACCGGCCTGAAAGGTTCCTCACTTTTAGGACGGTAAACTTGACAGGTTCTTTCATGTCCACATACACCCATACCTCTGAACCAATGCCTCGCTCCGTGTGTTCAAATACTGTGTAGCCGAACCCATGGCGGGTGACGTAGGGTGTTTTACCCTTGACAGGGTGGGGCATGGGTGACCAGAAATGGCCCCGTTCCTCGTCACGAAGGTAAAAGGCTTCTCCTGAAGAGTCGCTGACCGGATCATTGTGCCAGGGTGTGAGACGATATTCATGGGCATTTTCGCTCCAGGTGTAAACAGGTCCATTTTCCGAAATAATGGAACCGAATCCAGGATTGGCCAGGACATTGGCCCATGGCGCAGGCGTCACCTGCTCTTGTCCGGTTGAAATGATATACTCACGACCGTCCGGGGTAAATCCTCCTGTTCCGTTAAAGAAAATCAAATCCTTACGGGGTCTGGGCTGCACCGTGGCCGGAAGGGGGCGGTGGGTCCGGGTCGGTACCAGAGCCGGGATGACAGGACCTGAGGGGCTGCGGCGATTGATCTGTTCTGCAAGGGTTCCCCGGCTGTCACTGATTATGGCCCTGGCTACAGCCTGGAACAGGATGCGGTCTTCATCGGATATCTGGTCTATGTTTCTCACAAAGATACCGGCAGGTCGATCTGTCAGGTTGACCTCGCCACCGGCGGCAATAAGTCCCATAATCTGGTCGTACAGGGTCTGCCGGTAGGTGGCATGGTTTTCATTCCAGATCACAAGGTCAACGGCCAGCCCCTTAAGGCGCCAGTAGGTGTGGGCCTGGATGAGCTGGTTCACAAGGGTTATACTTACCAGGTCTTCAATGCAGAGAAGTACGATGGGGAGATCGCCTGAAATACTGTATCCCCAGAGACCGGACTGACCCCGGAAATTTTTAAAAAGAAGACTGGACGGAGCACGAAGGGATGAATTGGTAAAAAGAATCGAACCGGCAAGTTTCTGGTACAATATTGCGTCGACTTCAGTGGCATTGATCTGCCGCAGGAACATCTGGCCATGGGTCGATGCCAGTTCAAAAACACGATCGGCAAGATACCAGTCCCTGTATCGGTCGACAAGCTCCACACATTGGGCACGGGTTTCACCTGCGCCGGTAACGACATTGACGGTCACCGTTTTTTCCGGATCAAGGGTTATTCGGCATCGATGGCCACGATGGGATCAAGGACAGCGCCTTCACTGCTGGAAAGGGGAGACAGGCTCTCCATTGCCCGGGGGTTTTTAAGGGTATTGCCCCTGCCGATAAACTGCTGCCGATCCGTCTCATAGGAGAATTCTTCTTTTGTATTACCGTGTAGCGACATTGCATGGAACATCCACGGCGTGAGTTCATCATCGGATCTGGGACGGCGGGTTGCAAGGATCGCACCCTGGTCTCGGAGGATCTCGGTCTGAACAAAAAGTTTGCTGAATGCAGGGTGCTGCATATCATCGTTGGGAGGAGCAAGGACAATTTCCGCATAGGTGGTCACTTCGATGGTTCTGGGGGTTATAGAATGATTGTTGATGGTGATCCGGCGCAGTTCAATATCATCCTCGGGTGAAACAGCGATCTCCGTGTGAGTCTCTAAATCCCCGTCCCGGCGCCGGAACTCGGCCCGGCCTTCGGAGAATATGGCCTCGTATTCTTTGGCTTCCTTATGCACCGGCTGAAACGCCGTTGACCAGAATACGCCACTGGATATGTCACGAATATAGAAAAAGGTCCCCCAGTTATCACAGGTTCCATCTTCACGCCAGCGTGTCAAAGCCAGGTTTTTCCAACGGCTGTAGCCGCCTCCAGCGTTGGTGACCATGACATGATATCTCCCGTTGGACAAGAGCTGTACCTCCGGAGCTGGGGTGTCGGGGGTTGTGTAAACACGTATCGGTTTTTCCTCCAGGGAGTACGGTGTCTTATAGCTCACAGTGAGTCCTGGGGATTTTGAAAAAACTGTGGCCCTGGGCAGCCGCTCCTGGAGCAGCAGCATGGTTGCCTGGAACATGGGGTCTGACTCAAACCGTTTCTGCATGGGGCCCGATAAAAGCAGGTTAGTCAGGGAAAGAAAACTCATTCCCTGATGGTGGGCCATGAACGAACGGACCACGGCATGGGACTGACCGCGTGGCAGACGGATCGGGGTATAGTCAATGGCTTCATAAAAACCGTACCTGCCTTGAAAGCCCTGGGAAGTTAATTCTTCAAGGTTGCGGCAGGCCTCCTCGGGAGCCACCATGAGCGCCAGTGCCGAGGCGTAGGGTGCAACGACCAGGTCTTCCTCAAGTCCTCGCTTGAGACCAAGGCCGGGCACGCCAAAGGCTTTGTACTGGTAGTTGAATTGACTGTCAACCATGTTATAGCCCGATTCTGAAATCCCCCAGGGAACACCGTTTTTCCCCCCATACCTAATCTGGCCTGCCACAGCTGTCCTGCAGGTCTGGTCAAGGAGGGTCTGTTCGTAGGTCGGCATCACCAGAAGAGGCATGAGATATTCAAACATGGAGCCGCTCCAGGAAATGAGAACCGGCTTTCCGGAAGCCACGGTGAGAAGACGTCCCAATGAGAACCAGCTCTCCTGGGGAATCTGACCCTGGGCAATGGCAACAAAGCTGGTCAGCCTGGCTTCCGATGCCAAAAGGTCATAGTAACTCCTGTCCAGCCGACCTTCACTGACATTGTAACCAATGGACAAAAGGCGGCGCGTCCTGTCGTACAGGAACCCATGCTCCATGGCATTGGCAAGTTCCCCGACGTGGCGTGCCAGGTTCTCAAGAGCGGTGATCCTTTCCCTGGCGTGAAGGCTTGCTGCAATGACGAGCCTGCTAAGCTCGTCAAGCAAGTGTTTGCTTTCGGCTGTCACGCATGCCTTTCGCTCTTTGGCGATTTCAGGCAGCAGATTTATATCAAACCTGGCCAACTGGCGCAGACTGGGTATGGTTTCAAGGTCGGGAAATCTGTCAGGGGATTGCTTCAGGATCATTGATTGAACCCATGGAGAAAACAGTGTCATTTCATCCATGGCGGCCTCACACTGTCTGGACAGGGCTTGTGTCCACCATAAAATTTCCTTGTCAGGAGAAGCTTCAGTGCGGCTGACCATCTCCTTTGAAGAGGCTGCGAGGCGATCAAGGTGACGCCATACTTCCCTTGGCGTTTCGTCCATGGGTGATGATTTCAGAGCCGTCATATCCGATGTGAATTCTACCAGTTCCCTGGATAAAAGGTCGGACAGCAGGGGGCCCGCAACATCCGCCAGAACCATGGCAGTGTCAGACAGGCCGTCAAACAATCGTTTTCCCAAAAACTTCTCATCGGGGAGCGCAAGCAGTCCTGCCCGCAGGGTCAGGAGGCTCGCAGCAAGATTTCCGCTGTCCACAGACGAAATATACATGGGCAGCAGGGGTTTAAGGGACTGGGTGTCGTACCAGTTGTAGAAATGGCCTCGGTACCGATCAAGTTTATCCAGAGTCCCCAGGGTTCTTTCCGTGCGGGTCATGAACTCCCGGACAGAGATGTAGCCAAAGTCACAGGCTGATAAATCCGAGAGGAGAGAAAGCCCTATGTTGGTGGGTGACGTACGGTGGGCAACAACATCCAGGGGGGCTTCCTGGTAATTATCCGGAGGCAGCCAGTGATCCTCGGGGCCCACAAAGGTTTCAAAGAAAGTCCAGGTACGCCGGGACAGTTTTCTCAAAAAAAGGATCTGATTCTCACTCAACCCGGTCTTGGGAGGACTCAGGGGACAACTTATCCTCCAGGCAATAAACGGAGCAGCAAACCAGAGGATCAGAACCGGCATTGCAACCGGCAGAACTGTCGGGCGTGAAAAAGCAAGATAGCCTGCTGCGGCCATGGCCATGACCGGTGAAGCCCACATGCTCCGGAGGGTGGCACCAAGGCCGGAGCCGTTCTTATGACCTGTCATATTCTGGGGATTCCATTCAAGAAGTCCCTTGCCTGAAACCAGCATGAGCCCCAGGGTGCGCAGGATGGCAGTAGTGCTGAACCAGGCTTCATGGGGCAGGCAGATGAATACAAACATGGCCTGTGAAAGGCTTTCCATAAAGGAGTTACCTGAGCCGGACAGGTGCTGTCGCATCCGCACATCGCCGGGTTTCCTGAAAAGGCTTATAAGGGCGGTGATCAGGGAAGGAATTACGACAATACCCATGACTGCCGTCGTAGAGATCCAGGGAGACGGCAGCATGGTCCAGCCGAGCAGGAGGAGGAGAATTAATGCCAAAGGCACAAGGCTGCGCCGAAGGTTATCCAAAATCTTCCAGCGGGACAGGATGGAAATCGGATTTTTTTGAAAACGAACATTGACCCCTGGTACACAGGGAAAGAGCCATCTGAGGATCTGCCAGTCTCCCCGGATCCAGCGCCGGCGGCGGCTCACATCCGCAATGTAGCCCGATGGATATGCCTCGTAAAGCGGTACATCGCTGATGAGTCCGGATCGTGCATAACACCCTTCAATAAGATCATGGCTCAGGATCAGATTTTCGGGGAAACGATCTTTAAGAACAAGCTCAAAGGCCTTGACGTCATAAATACCCTTACCGATGAACGAACCTTCTCCGAACAGATCCTGGTAGACATCGGATACGACACGGGTGTAGGGGTCAACTCCGGCGTCATTTCCCCACATGCGGGCATACCGTGACAGGTTCGTCCCCGGCAGGCTGATGGCTACCCGGGGCTGAAGAATACCGTATCCAGATACAATACGGCCTTTGGCCGGATCATAAATCGGACGGTTAAGGGGATGTGCCATTGCTCCTGCCAGCTGCTGCACCGAATCACGGGGCAGCTCTGTGTCCGTGTCCAGGGTTATGACATAGGTTACTTTTTCCAATGCCTTGATATCCCCGATAATGAGAGAAAAACCATTCCCGGAGCCGCTCTGGATAAGCTGATTAAGTTCCCCGAGCTTTCCCCGTTTCCTTTCATAACCCATCCAGATCTTCTCCCGTTCATTCCATAGGCGGGGGCGGTGAAACAGGAAAAAAGGTGCCTGGTTCTTCTTGTATTTGACGTTCAACGCTTCTATTCCCTGCCTGACCTTGTGCAGCAGTGAATCGTCCGTGACAAGCGTCTCCTCAGATGCATCCTCAAAGTCGGTAAGCAGACCGAATCGCAGATTGACACCCTGGTTAGCCAGGAACCGGACTTCCAGGGCTTCGATGAGCCCTTCGATGTTGCCAGGACTCCTAAGCAGTGTGGGGACCACAACCAGGGTTGAAGATTCAGGAGGAATTCCTTTGGAATAATCCATACGCGGCAGAAGATGCGGTTTGGTAAACCATGTGGAAATCAGATTGACCAGGGCAATGGAAAGCTGACTCACACAGACAAGGACAAGACTGGATGTAATCCATATCAATGGACCGTGCTTATCCTGGGGATGAAGTGCTGCCACTATACCTAAAGAAATAATTGCTGTAACTATAAAAATTGTTCCAAGATATAAGGATAATGAAAAACGGCGACCAGCCTTTCCCAGTCTGTCAACAATATTTTTGCTGACCCCTGCACGTTCCTGGAGCTGGGTAAGACCCTTGTCCAGAAGGAAAAAACCCACGTGGGCTGCCCGGCTGTCCTCCTGTTGTCCAACTGCGTTTTCCCGGGCCAGTTCGATGGCTTTCCGGGCCACCTCTTTTTCGGAAAGCCCGCTTTTTTTTGCCAGATCCTCAACTGTGTGACGGTATCGATCCCGTGTGGCAAAATCCATTAAGCCATAGACTCCGGCAGGGTCGCCCTGCAGGGTTTGTTCAACAACGCTCATGGATTCCACAAATTGATTCCAGTCTGCTGCGCCAAGGAACCGGAGACTTCCCAAACTGTTGCTTATGGAAAGCTGATCAGCCGCCTGCCTCTGATTCTCCAAATGAAGCAGCTGTGCAATGGTCAGACTCGACTCCGAAAGCTTCTGCTCGATCCAGCTAAAAAGCAATGTACGGGTAGCGTCCTGACCCTGGAGGCGGCGGGCTATCTCCGCTACAAAGGCGCCGACCAGGGGCGGGTTTGACCGGGCCATTTCGGCAACGGTGAGAATAAGGTTTCCGGGGTTCTTTTCCGCTGTCTCTGTAATCGTGTCCGCCCAGTAAACGGCTTGATTCCGGGCAATTGAATCAGCGACAATACGGATTCCTACCCTCCTGAGGTTTTCAATCAGGGCCAGGCGCAGCATGATGGGAATCGCCCACAGTTCACCCAGTTGCAGCAAGGCAATCGACTGGTAGGCCGCAACAAAATTGCCAAGGCTCTTTATATCCACCCGGCCATCGCCATGGGAAATGGTCTCAAGGGCAATGTCATATACCCGGGGAAGTCCTGTTGAAGGAGTAGTTCCAAGTAAGGGAAGATCCTTGGCATATCCTTTGGGCAAAAGCTGCTTTGCCGCCTGAATCTGCTCCTGTATAAGATAAAAGTTGTCGAGCAGCCATTCACCTGCCGGAGCAATCCCCTTGTTCTCCTTGACATCCTTAATCAAATGGTTGTGGACCTCAAGCAGAGCGTTCTCGTTATTGGCAAGTCTTGCGAGCAAGCGTTCCGGAAAATGCTTTTGGGTCAATGTGTGCAACCCCGCCAGAGTTTTACCGTGTTCTTTCATCTGGGAAGAACTGAACAGCTCAGACCGCAGGGGTGTTTCGTCCATGTGGCCCTTGGATGGGGTTAAAATTATGGACAGTCTCCCTATCCTGTGGGACAGCTTCATAAAAATGGATTTGATGTTCTGTAGCATAACTGGCAATTTCCTTAATAGGCAGTTCCTGTCCGTATGTGTCGGTCACTGAAAAGGGGAAGTTAGGGACATGGGAAATAATAATCACAAGCTACCGGCGTAGCCGGTAGCTTGAAGAGGGCCCCTGGAAGGGGCCTGTCGTTGATTGTAATTTCTTATTTATTTTGAAAATCAAATTCTCTTTGTCGATTTTCTTCATTTTCTTGATGTCGGATATATTGACGTACTTGGTTTTCGTCTAACCCTACCGTACTCACAAAATAGCCTCTCGCCCAAAAACTCTTTGAACCTCTCATCTTATTTGAAAATTTTTGGTGCAACCGAATTGCACTTTTTCCTTTCAAATAACCAACCACATATGAAATACTGTATTTCGGCGGTATTGAAAGGCATAAATGCACATGATCCGGCATTGCATGACCTTCAACCAAACCAATACCCTTTTGACGGCATAAATCTCGCGTTATCTCACCAAATCTACGTCTCACTTGGCCATACAACTTTTTCCGTCTATATTTTGACACCCATACAATTTGATACCGAAAAAAACTTAACTTATTGTAAATATATGATAAAAATTTCAAAATCAGCATCAAGTGATATGACCGGCATGGATGACACCGGCTGCCAGGATGAAAATAGATAGGCTGACTGCTGCAATAAAATTCTTCCTGATCATTTTTTTCTCCTTGTTCATGGTTTGATCGTTGACTAACCAAAATTGCGATTCCTGAATGATCGTCGCAATATAAAAACGATTTTGTTGTTCGAGTGCGGTTAAGGACTCAAATACGTTTACATTCAAGTTTCGTTCCAGGTCTTTGACCATCAACCAGGCATGCTTCATACCTTAGGACCGCAAATTAAATAAATTGGGCAGAAACAGCTTTAGTCACCCAAGCCCCTCCATGGAAATATTTTTTTATATATGAAAGTCACAATAACTTACTAAATTACTTTCATATTTAGTTGTGAGTTGAGTCTGGGTTTTGATAGGTCAGGTCAGCCTATGGCTGTTATGAAAATCTTGATGCTTGAGTGAAAGTAATTGTGAAAGATTGAAATCGGCAGGATAGTACAAAGACTGATAAGGGGTCAAGTTTGACCAAAGGGTTATATGTAACCATTCAATCGGGGCTAAAGGGTATCGTTACCAGAACAATTCCTGTGATGAATGTCATACCCGGCATGCATTTTCTTTGAAGGAAGCGCAGAACCCCCAGGCTTGCCAGACCTGTCATATGGGCTACGACCACCCCCAGTGGGAAATGTGGTCCAGCTCCAAGCATGGCGGGCGCTATTTTATTAAGAAAAGCGGCGATTTGCCTAAAAAAGCTGCTGCTCCCGCTTGTCAGACCTGCCATTTGCCTGATGGTACCCATGAAAACTATACCGCATGGGGGTTCTTGGTGTGCGTCTGCCTCTTCCAAAATATCCTCAGGCCGCTGCGGACCACGTGACCATTCTCCGTCTTTTTCATCGTTATCTTGCCTCCTTTATGTATAGCAAAGTGTTAATTCTGGCCTTTGTTTGACCAACATCCGAACCTGCTCCCGGGAGCAGAATCAAACGCGCAAGCCCGATGACAAACTGAATATCGTCAAAATCTTCTTCTGCCCGGGCATAATCGGCCGTCTGCCCATACAGTCGGGTCCAGTTCACACCAAAATAGAGGGCTAACTCCCGAGGCATCTCATAACGCAACCGTAAACCGGCTTCGATATTTGAAAGTCTGGAGCCGGTTCCTGTGTCAGGATCGTTCTTGCCATACAGGTTAAGATAGAAAAAGCATGGATAATCTATAATCAGGGTCTGGTAATATTTAATTTGCGCATACGGGCCCGCAGGGTGCTGCGGTTAAGGCCGAGAATCTGGGCGGCACTGTTGGCACCACTGACTTTCCAATGAGTCTGCTTAAGCACACCCACGATATAGTCGCGTTCAATTGCTTCCAGAGTTTTTAGGTTTTTACCTAAATGTTTATAGGATTTTCCAAGATCATCAACCAAGTGAAGTTTTGAACCGGAAGAATTGATAACCGCTCGTTCAAGTACATTTTTCAGTTCACGGACATTGCCGGGCCAGTGATAATTTTCAATGGAGCTCATAACCTTTCTGGGAATATGATCAATGGTTTTTCCCAGTCGCCTGGATATCTTCTGAACATAAAAATCTACCAGAGGGGGGATATCTGTTACTCTTTCTCGAAGCGGAGGGATGGTAATCGGGAACACATTCAATCGATACCAGAGATCACTTCTAAACCGCCCCTTTTCAACCTCTTTCTCAAGATTTCGATTTGTTGCCGTAATGATTCTTACGTCCACCTTGATGGTTTTTGGATTTCCCAACCGTTCAAATTCACCATCCTGGAGAACACGAAGCAGCTTTGGCTGCAGTTCCAGGGGAAGTTCGCCAATCTCATCCAAAAAAAGAGTTGCGCCATCGGCAACTTCAAATCGCCCCAGTTGTCGCCGGTCAGAGCCGGTGAAGGCTCCTTTTTCATGACCGAACAATTCACTTTCTATGAGATTGGCTGGCAATGCTGCGCAATTAACTTTTACCAGAGCTTTGTTTTTTCGTTTACTGGAACCGTGAATGGCCCTGGCAATAAGTTCTTTACCGGTTCCGGTCTCTCCAAGAATCAAAACTGTGGTATTGGTCTGGGCTATCTGCTCAACCTTGTACAGGACATATTTGAGCATATCACTGCTGCCGATAATATTCTCATGGTTGTGTTCCAGTTTAATTTCTTCTGTCAGGTATGCCCGCTCTGCTTCCAGTTGTTCTTCGAGCTTTTTTATTTCACACAGAGCATCTTCTGCAATAAGCTTTTCATCCTCCGCTGTCTGTTTGGCTCTCTTGAGCTCGGCAGTCCGGGTTTTAACCATTTTCTCAAGATGTTGTTTATAATGTTCCTGTTCGGTTATATCTTCTATGCCCAACAGGATAAACTGGTTATGATTGACATCTTTGTAAATTATTCTGGCTTTGAGATGCATTATTTTCGGAGTGATGTGTTCAAAATTATGTTTTATTTCAAAATTATTGAATATATTATTTTTTGAAAGAATTTTTTCAAGCAGTTTCCTTAGTTTGGGAATATTCCATTGTCCGCTAGCAAGATCATATATCAAGACCCCTTCAGTATTTTCAGGTTTCAAGCTGAAGGTCATGTAAAAAGAGTGATTGGCTTTAACAACCTTTAAATCAGAATCAAGCAGTAAAAGCGGTTCATAGATGGATTCCAGGAGTTTGGTGAAAACTTCTAAAAATAAATTAGGCATGAAATATCCTTTAAAGATTATCTTCACAGAAGAGTCTAATTCGGCAATATTGGGCTTGATCATAACTTCGGCCACTTTGTGCCAATTTTTTAATTGACTGCAAAATAACGTTGGGATTACAGATGGTTGATAGTGCCCTATATCTGGTCACTACATAGGTGGCCCATCTTATGATCAAGCCCGCAATATTTTATTGGAAACCGAGCCTTCAAGTGTTACAATAGTATTTTTTGTAGTGACATTAATATCCAGGCTGTCAGTTTTTAATAAATATATCGCTCGCATATTTTCCTGTAATGATAGCCATATATGGACAGGGTTAATGCTGTTGAAATAAGCTTTGGTTTTCTAATCAAGGTCCAGATCATAAGATACCAGAAATGAAAACGTTCTTTACCTATAATACCGATCCTCAATGCAGAACGAAAAATGGATAGAAACCGCTGAAGGTTTAAAGGCTCAATCACCTCAGGTGCTTTGAGTTCTTTAAGAAGGATTCTGACCCGTTGATAGTAGTGTTTCGGTGAATAAATCTGTTTCATGATCAATTGATACCCCTTCGACAGTTTCTCCATACCCATTTTGGGAACAATATTGGTAGTACCATTCACATTGTCGCCGGAAAATTGTTTGGATAGACGGTTCTGACCTTCAAGCCGCTCAAAAAGCCGGGTTCCCGGAATGGCCTGGAGCATTCCAACCATTGCCGTCACTATCCCGCTTGTTTGAATAAAATCGATCTGCTTCTGAAAAATAGAGGGCTTATCATTGTCGAATCCAACAATGAATCCTCCCATTACCTGCAACCCGGATCGGTGGATCCTGGAGACACTCTCCAGCAAATCTCTGTTTATATTCTGGTTTTTCTTGCATTCTTTCAAAGAAGCTTCATCCGGGGACTCAATTCCGATGAACACAGAATCAAAACCCGCCTTTACCATCATGTCCTGGAGTTCTTCGTCATCTGCCAGGTTAATGGAAGCTTCCGTATAAAAAGTACATCCTTTTTTATCCTTTCTCCACTGGATAAGCGCAGGCAGCAGTTCTTTTTTTAAAAACCGTTTGTTGCCGATAAAATTATCATCAACAAAAAAAATACTGCTCCGCCAGCCCAAAGAATAAATATTATCCAGTTCAAGAATGATCTGCTCCGTTGTTTTTAACCGTGGTCTGTGGCCGAACAGGGTTGTTACATTGCAAAAATCACAATTAAACGGGCATCCTCTGGAAAACTGGATACTCATGGATGCATATTTCTTAATGTTTAACAAATCCCACAACGGAAAAGGGGTTTGGGTAAGATCGCAGAACCCTTCTGCTCTGTAAACTCTTTTGGGTTGATCCTTTTCAAGATCAGACAAAAATTGTGGCAGTGTAAGTTCGGCTTCACCAAGAACAAGATAATCAACGTCCTTGAAATCATCCGGTTCAGATGTAAAAAGCGGTCCACCTGCAACAATGGGTACGCTCAATGATTTGCACCGTTCTATGACCTGGAGAGTGGATTTGCGCTGCACTGCCATGCCCCCGATAAAAACCAGGTCTGCCCATAAAATATCCTTATCTTTCAATCGATCGACATTCATGTCCACAAGACGTTTGGACCATTCCCCGGGTAACAGGGATGCCACAGTGAGAAGGCCCAATGGAGGAAATGCGGCCTTTTTCCCGATAAAACTTATAGCGTATGTGAAAGACCAGAAGGTTTCGGGAAATTTCGGATAAATCAACAAAATATTCATTTTAATTATCTCCTTTTCTTTTGGTTTTGACAGCTTCGACAAAACCCATTCCCATTTCCACAGCTCTGTCAAAGGTCATTTTAGAATTCACAATATCGTTTTCCGTCTTTTACTTTTTTTTTATGAAAGTACCTATGTGCAACTTTCAGACGCTAACGAGGCCATCAAAATGTAGTGGGTCTCGACCATAAAGATGATTAATCAAAGAAGTAGCCGTGTGTGATAAACACTTGCGTGTAATTCTCACTGTCAAGTGCCAGAGATCTCTGGCACTTACCTTTTGAATATGGGATTGGTTCTAAAATCGGCCGCTGTAGGGGCAGGCCCCCGTGCCTGCCCAAACGAGGGCAACCACAGGGGGATTGCCCCTACAAAAAATGGCCGACAATAGAATCAAGCCCTTGAATATTAAAACGCTCACAGAGTTGACCAATCACAGTTTCGATCAATCGGCGCCTTTTAGTGAACTTTTTTGGCTCATCGCGAATTAGTATGAGAACGTTGAATATACATTCTTCTCTATACCAAGAAAAGTGGAAATACCTCACGATCTGATCAGCATTTTGCCACTTGTTTATATGACTGGAAAAAAGATACAGTGAATCAAAAAACCATTTTTTACACTAATCCGCGATGAGCCACTTTTTTACACTTACAGGATCTCGACTGTCTTTCATATTTGACCGGAAAGGAGTCTAAAAATCAATTCCGAGTTGAAGCGGTTGTTCTCGGAACTTTTGATTGATATATCCCTTATCTCCGATAAATACTCCCACAATTCCCGGCATCAATTCCCATAGAGCGTCCCGCTCATCAGCATTGGCAGCTGTTACAGTAAATGAGGTGATGATACCGTCAAAACTAATCAACGAATGCTCTCAAAATCCATAAAACTTCTCGACTTTGGCAGCACAATATCCATTGTTATTACCTCACTATCACAGAGCGCGGGTGAAAAACCGCATTTACGAACCTTCAGATTAGGAGAAATACATAGTCAAAAATGAGACCTCAATTTCAACACCCTTTGTAAGGCATTTTTTCTAATTATTATAGCATATTTCAGTTTCACTCTGCAATATGCCTTTTTTAATGGCTCATGTTGCGTTTCGGGATCCTATTTTGGATATAAACTATATCTATTTGAAATTATAAATAATACTCGTCTTTCTTTGTGTCGTAATACCGGATTTTTTTATATATTTCAAATAATTAAGCTTATAATCCCCTAAAAAAGACCCTGGAACGCAACATGAGCCTTGATCTTTTTGCGACCTCCTTCAAGACTATTGGATGGCTTAATTTTAGGTCTGGTTTTTCCCCCTTTAAGGCGGGCAATTTCATCACGGAGAGCCTTATTTTCTTCAGCAAGTGCGTTGAGGCATTCCAGAAGCGTTAAAACCCAAGAGGTCTGCTCTTCTAAAGGAATCTCATCAATTTTGGGAATTTTAACAATCACATTTCTCTCCAGATCACAACGTGATTAAATAAAAACTTGTTATGATCAAATAACAAGAAGATAATCACCTTATTTCAGATATTCGTGCTTCCAAATTAACAATCACCTCACTTATTGAGAAGTTACGACATATTCAAATAACCACTTGAAATATTAGAAGCAATTGGTATATTAAAAGTGGCTGCTATTTTAAAGGAACGTTATGGACATCCAGGCTGCAGGAATAAACAGTTATTATACATATCAGTCCGCCCTTGAACAGGGATCTGGTCTGATCTCTTCGTTCTCCGGGTCCGAAACCCGGACACAGGATACGGAGGTCAATGAAGACCTGTCCCTGTCTGACAGTAAGGAACAAGTTGATCCGGTTTCCCAAACCCAGGAAGATGAAACCACCCAGGAAAAAGATCAGCCATCAGCGTCCGATGCCGGGTCGGAGTTTACCCAGGAAGAGAAACTACTTGTCGAAAAACTTCAAAAAGTTGACGCTGAAGTGCGGGCTCACGAAATGGCCCACATTGCCGCAGGTGGCGAATATATCACCTCTGGTGCCACCTTTTCTTACCAGGAAGGCCCTGACGGAAAAAATTATGCGGTAGGCGGAGAGGTCAGTATTGATACGTCGCCCGAACCTGGAGATCCCGAGGCAACATTACAAAAAATGCAGCGGGTGCGTGCCGCAGCATTAGCCCCTGCCCAACCATCCTCCCAGGATATAAAAGTGGCATCCAACGCTGCATCCCTGACAGCAAAAGCCATGGCTGAAATCACACAGCTTATGGCAGATGAGCAGGCCAAGCAAATGGAAACGGCGGTGTCCGGTTATACCCAACAGCAGGTTTCTGATGCGTATGTCAAAACAGGCAGCATAGCCGGCCAGGATACTCAAAATTCATTTCACATCGCTGTCTGAAAAAAAGCCTGTATTTGCCGGAATTCAATCATACCGTATTGTTATAAAGATAAATTTTTGATATTGTTAGACATAAATTGCTACAAACCGGAGTAAAATTAATAAATATGAACATCCAGAACAATGCGTCAGCGTTACAGGCTTTTTCAAACCAGATATCGGTTTCTTCAAACAATGTAGCCAACTCCCTGTCAGACGAGTTCAAGGCGGACAGAGCGCATAATGTTGAAGCAGAGAACGGACAGGTACAGACCTCTATCTCCAAAACCCAGGCAAGTGCGCCACTGGTTAAAGATCCTCTCAAAAACGACGGCTCCTTAAAGGAATTATCCAATACAAACATTGCAGAGGAAATGGTTGTGCAGATACAAGCTCAAAACGGATTTGATGCCAACGCCAAAATGATTCAGGCCTATGATGAAACAACCGGAACCATATTAGATATCATTGGATAAACCAGCAAATTTGGAACAAGGACTTACACCACTTCCATTGTGCCAAGACTTTCTTCCCCAATCCGCATCATTGTAACCTTTTTGAGTGTTGCGCTTATCTGCTTTGGCTGCGGCAAGGCTAATGTAACGGCCCCTGACAACCCCTCGACGGATCAGCATGCCTTGGCCAGGCAATCGGTTGAACCTGGATATAACAGACCCCGCTCCCAGTCCGAACCTGACCCCAAACCGAAAATTGACAGTCGGCCCCCTGTCAGCAAAGCGCGTCAAGCCATTGTCCAGGCGGCCACCACTGCCGTGGGTACGCCCTATCGTTGGGGTGGCCTTTCTCCCAAGGGTTTTGACTGCTCAGGGTTAGTCGTATATACCTACCGCAAAATCGGGATTCATGTGCCAAGAACAGCCAAGTCCCAATTCAAAAACTGCACGGCAGTCACCCGGCGAAACATCAAACCCGCAGACCTGGTTTTTTTTTCAGTGCCCAGAAAAAAAGGGGTTGTGCACGTAGGGATTTACATCGGCAAAGGGCAATTTGTCCATGCGCCAGGCAGGGGGCGCAAGGTGACACGCGCCTCATTAGACAATATTTACTTCAAACAGCATTTAATCAGAGCCGGAAATTTTTTAAAAAAAGAGTCCGGCTAATGAGATCTTAAATCCAGTTTCGGCACTATAAAATATGGTTCGATCAACGCATGGGGAACATATGACAATTTTGCCTTGCGTAATCCCGATATTCCAAGATCCTGTTCCCGATTAATATATCGTGCGGTTCCTTTTAGAAATTTGGCAGTCTCATAGTTAATCATCTGGGCGGCACCCTTGAACGCCATATCTGATTTTTCAAAATGAACATCCCAGGTATCAGAGGACAGTGGGCTGAAAACAGCAAACGCTACAATTTCATCCTTGACCATCAGCATCAGTCCGCTCAAACCCAGATCGTTCCAATGGGAAAAGGCCATATCCATGGCATCGGACTCTTCAACCAGAGAGCGTGGGACAGAAGGCCGGTCGGCAAGCAGACGCCGTTCAAACTGCATCACATCCTTGCAATTCTCGTCATTTATGGGGACTATGGAATAATCTGGATACGCACGCTTAAACTGGGATATGAGATTTTTTTTCTTATGCAGTTTATTGCCCTTTAACGCCACCAATTCCTCTGTCAGATAAACATAATCTGCCGCATCCCGATCACAAGTAATACTGAAATACCGATCCAGATCCTGCCAGATAGCCACGTAAGATTCAGGCACCAGCCCGATACTTCCGGACAGTCCTGCGGCAACAGCCTTTTTTGAAAGTGCAAACAATTCTTCAGGTTCCAGATCCTCTCCCAGGGGCATAAACAGGGCCTGACTTCGATCGTCATGAACAACCAGGCTATCCTTATAAAAAAACCATGAATAACGGTACAGGTTTTGCCAGCAGAAAAGATTGACAAAGCCGTACTCACATGAGCAGGGTGGGTAATGGCCCAGGAAATCAAGAATCAGGGGACGGGTTTCGAGATCAAATTTCCCGGGCTTGAGTATACTCGGCTCAGACTGCAGATCATCAGCACCGTTACCGACCATTGGCGGCGTATTGCAAGAGGCTGAGTGATGGCTATGACATATCATTGTTTTTCCTTTATATGACTCTCGATGATCAAATTTTAGGGAATTTTAAAATGTAGAAGTTGGACAAATTAACAAAAACTTGATCATCGAGTTGATTGTTATTCAAGTTTAAAAGGGATGTAATTCTCCATCGGCCGGAATCCTAATTTTTCATAAAATTCACGGGTTCCGGGTTCACCGATTAATCCAATCCAGTCCACGCCCCTTTTTTTAAGTTCCTGGATCAAAAAAGTGACAATCAGGGCGCCGATACCACGTTTTTGATGGGCAGACAGGACAACCACATCCTGAATATAAGCATCACTGCACAAATCGGAAAGGGCCCGTCCCATTCCAATTAACTTTTTTTCCAAAAAGGCGCCTGCAAACAATGCTGAGTTTTCAGGAATCCGGTGCAAGAAGTCATCTGTAATTTTATAATCGTCCTGCCACCACCCGGCATCCTGGTATAAGGCCTGAAGCTGCTCCACAGGCACAGTACGTACAAGTTTTATCTCAAGCCCATTAAACGCTTTGGTCCTCATACACGCTTACCTTTCAGCATGTTTTCTGCAAAATAAGGAAGCACAAAGGCCGCACGGTGCACCCGAGAACTATAGTATTTAAGCTGGGACTGAAGTGCTTGCGGCACTGGACGTGCCGGTTCCCTGAGCTTAGGCTCTAAAGATCCCATACACATACTAATATGACCGCCTGTATATGTGGGAACAATGATGTTTGCATAAGCGCATATGGGAAACAAAGACCGGGTAATACCCATCAGTTTTTCAACCCAGTCCGGGTGAAGGAAAAAGGATTCGCCCTGGGTGGCAATCAGGCCGCCGGGCTTAAGCGCGTGTTTTAAATCCTGGTAAAACTGATTTTCAAACAAAATCTCTCCGGGGCCAACCGGGTCCGAAGAATCAACAATAATTACATCATAACAACCCGGGTGTTCCTTAACAAAGGCAGCCCCGTCTTTGATATGAACAGTAACCCTGGGATCGTCGAACCCACAAGCCATGGACGGCAGAAACCGTTTTGAAACATGGATGACTTCTTCATCAATTTCACAAAAATCAATAGTGCAGACATCATCGTGACGATTAATTTCACGCAAAACACCGCCGTCTCCGCCACCAATGACAAGCACATTTTCAGGGTTGGGG
Source organism: uncultured Desulfobacter sp. (assembly GCF_963666695.1). Taxonomy (GTDB): domain Bacteria; phylum Desulfobacterota; class Desulfobacteria; order Desulfobacterales; family Desulfobacteraceae; genus Desulfobacter. The sequence continues at coordinate 4,991,664 of NZ_OY762947.1, read as the reverse complement.
TGAGAGAACAGGGGCAGATGCCCCATCATTTCGTGGTAACTGAACTCATCTCTTTCAGTTAATTGAATGATGCCGTCGAGCACCAGCATCCGTCCGTGGGAATGGGTCTGGTATAGCTCAATCTGTTGGAACCGGCTTTTTTTACTGTAAAGAAGTTCATCCACTTTCAGGGAAACGGCAATACCTTCCCACATGGGACAAATTTCTGAAAACCATCCTTTATGTATGATGCCTGAATTTGTCATTAATGTCTTAAAGCCACCTGCATCTTGTAGTGGCTGCCGCGAAAATATGACAGAAAAAATTCCGACAACTCACGGGGCCCATACTTGTTGCAGGAAAAAACATCCAGATATGCAGTTTTTGTTGTATGGGCAAAATGTCCCGATATCCCGGACGTTTCAATGGATCTATTCATGGCAAAACCAGCTGCGGTTTCGGTTTCATCATAATAAACCAAAGGTGCATTTTCTGTGTCCATGATACCAAGCTTTTCACACACTCTGCCGACAAAATCTGTTATACATTCAGGATCTTTTATCATATCAGGATGGCAGTCATATACATCAACAGATGTAGATACACCCCAAGGTTTTGTATTTTCGTACACTCTTTCCCAGGCTATGGGAAGTGTTCGTCTATCCATCACCTTTTCATCGCTGTTTGTCACGCAACTTTCGAACCCAGACGGCAGTATCCCCCTGTTTTGATCCGAGGAGATGACGACCCGCCGTGATGAAAAATGTGCCTCTATGGAATGAATGGCTGTGTCCAGATCAATATTGTCTGCACATGTAAAAATATCGACTGCGGCATAATTATGCTCGGGCCAGGCATGAACTGTAAAATGGGATTCGGCGATAATCACCACACCGGACACCCCCTGGGGTTCAAATTGATGAAAGGAACTGCTAATAATTGTGGCCCCGCTTTCTTTGGCCGCTCTAAGCAAAACGGATTCAACCGCGTCCTTATGAAGCAGGACATCGGATGCGCAATCGTAATATTCAATGGTAATATGTCTCCCCAGGGCAAAACCCGGATCAGGGTGGCAGACTACCCGTTTTTTGTTTTTATCAAGCAATTTTTTAACCGAATAGTTAGAATATTTCCATAACAGAGGAAAATCTTTGAAATTGGGTTTCTCTCGGCAATTTTTTTTCTTTAAGCCGTTCAATCATGGATGAGGTATTAAAACGCAGATAAGGGTTGACTTTAAGTTCTTCAGACAGTCGGGAAACAACATGATCCGGATTATAGGAAGATGCGTATTCGTTTAAATCCGGGTTCGTTGGTTCAATAATTTTGGCATATTTCAAAGAATCAAGAACATAATCATGTCCAGCATAAACCAGAGTATCACCGGGCAGGGACATCAACTGGTTTAAAGAGTTAAAAAAGGCTTCAAGATCCCCTGAAAAACAATTGCCAACCGTGGCATTAAACAACGTATCACCGGTTACAATAAACCCATCCCCTTTGAAACAAACCGAATCCATGGTATGTCCGGGGGTCAGTATCACCTCAAGTCCGGTTCCGTCTTTAAGGTCAAGAATCTGACCATGGGAAAGCGTTGTACAGTCAATAAAGCGCGCGCTCGTTCTTTTGAGAAGGGCATTATTTCCCTGGGTGTGATCGGCATGGGTATGGGTATTGGTAACAATGTCAATGGGGATATTTTTTTGTGTGGCAAATTTTTCCATATCCTCAGGAGCCCCAGGGTCAATGGCAATACATGACATTTCATTGTAAACTAAGTAACCCAGATTGTCTGCACCGTATTTAAACTGTTGAATATCCAAACACTCAATCCTTTATTTTTCTGCGAATTCCTTAAAATATTTCATCTTCGTCTTCGTCAAAGGCATCTTCACCCTCATTCCGACTCGGACTGCCGCCTATGGGTTCATCATCATACACATCAATATCATCCCCATCCATGAATTGATTATCAAGTCGGACGTCGAGCCCGTGATCATCAAAAATCAGCCTGATGGCCTCTTTAAGGTTACGTTCAAAGCTTTCAGCATAGCCGTCATCCTCATCTACTGAAAACTCATAGAGTTCGTCATGCTCTTCAATCAGGTCCCTAAAATCGGCGTCCATTTCAGACCGGGCATAAAAATTGGTTTCATAAGCATCAATAATCTCTTCATACAGCTCATATAAGTCAAACGCATCAACGGCATCAAAAATAGTCATTTTTTTTGCCATATTTAACCTCCCTGATTTTTATCTAATTTCTATGGTAATATCGGTTTTATAATTGTCAAACACCATAATTCTTAGGAACACGTCCAAAATAATTTTACCTTGGAGCGCGGGCGTCCCATCGGCGCTCCCGGATATACCCAAATGGGCAAGTTTTTTTAAGGCTCGTTCCTTATTTCAAACATAATGGCACCTGAATTCAGTCTCACCCATTTATTCCCAATCATCGATTAGCAAGAGCCTGTTTAAAAATTGAAACTGTTTTCAACTTTTCTTTTCGGATTGTTTATTCTGGTAATCCGTCAATGCCAGATAGAAAGCACCGACACAAAGTTCGGCGCAATGATAATGGTCTTCAGGTAACGTTTGAAGATATTCGATAATCATATCCGGAGTGATATTCCACACATTATCAACGGAATGACCCAACCCCAGACGAACCACGGAATTGCAGCATGCTGCCGTATACACGCAGCCGTCGAAGTCAAAGGAAATAGAACTTAAGCAATTATTGTGGTCAACCATGATAAAAAACTCTACAGTGTCTCCACATACCCCGGTCCGAGTTCCATATCCATCGGGGTTTTCAAGCCGCTCTCTGGAACCTGCTTCGTAGGCCATTTCAATTAGTGTAAGAGAGTGAACATTCCAAAAATCCGGACTTTCCATGAGAATACAACTCCTTAAACAATATCGATTGTGGGGATTGGCTCTAACGTCGGCCGCTGTAGGGGCAGGCCCCCGTGCCTGCCCTAACGAGGGCAACCACAGGGGGATTGCCCCTACAAAAAATGGCCGACAATAGAATCAAGCCCCGATTGTGTTATAAAAACGTTTCTTTGTACCATATTTATAAATATCATATTCCTTTAAAATAAAAAACAGACCGGGCAGGAAATCCTGCCCGGTCTGTTTTTATTTTAAACATGGATGAAGCAGCTATGCCTTGTGTCGGCAAAACAGCTACATCAGCATGCCACCTTTTAAACCTGAGGTCTGGGAGAAAGCCCTGCGCCTTCTACAAGTTCGGGCACCTTTTCTTCCCATTCAATGGCCATAATATGGAAACCTTTTACGCCTTTGCATTCTTTGAGGCGCTGCATCTGCTCAATGGCCATCTTGATGCCTTCTTCGGCTTGTTTGTCTTTATCAACACCGGCAAGACGGTCGATAACCTCATCAGGGATATCCATGCCGGGCACCTTGCTCTTCATATACTTGGCCATGCCCAGGGATTTCATGGGGGTGATACCGGCAAGGATAGCCACTTTCTCATCCAGACCGCGGTCAACCACCTGTTTCATCCACTCTTCAAACTTAGCGGTGTTAAAGATACACTGGGTCTGGATGAAATCCACACCAGCCGCTACTTTCTTGGCCAGACGCATGACACGCAGTTCAAATGGGTCGGCAAAGGGATTGGCAGCCGCACCAATGAACATTTTGGGCGGTTCCGTAATATCTGCTCCCCCCTGGAACTTGGCTTCATCGCGCATATCTTTGACCATTTTAATCATATTAATGGAGTCAATGTCATATACGGGTTTTGCCATGGGGTGGTCGCCAAACTGGGGATGATCGCCGGACAGGCAAAGCATGGTGTTGCAACCAAGGGCATAAGCACCGAGGATGTCGGACTGCATGGCAAGACGGTTTCTGTCCCTGGATACCATCTGAATAATGGGGTCAAGTCCCATCTGTTTAATAGCAACGCCGGCGGCAATGGAGGACATCCTGACCATGGCGGTCTGATTATCCGTGATGTTTATGCCGTCTACATAATCCTTGATCTTGTTGGCTTTTTCTTTGACAATATCAATATTACAACCTCTGGGAGGACCAACTTCAGAGGTCACAGCCAGTTGGCCTGAGGCCAGTACTTTTTCCAGTCTGCTTTCAGTTTTCATTATGCATTGTCCTCCGTGATAATTTTGGATGATGCCAAGTCCTCCCGGATAATTTTTCTAGGTCCGCCGCCGCCTGCAGGCCGCCAGTCCTTTGCCGCAACAAGGTCTTCATACCGATCCTGTAGACCCAGTTCAACCAGGCGATCCCAGATCAATTGCCATGCACAATCCACATCCGGGCTGATCTCACATTTCCCGCCAACCGAGCCGCCGCAGGGGCCGTTCATGATGCTTTTTGAACAACGTACAACGGGACAGATGCCGCCGGTGATCCCCAGCATGCAGTCACCACAACCCATACAGCGCTCGACCCAGATACCCTGGCTTTCGGACGCGCCCATGAACGTGGTATTGACTCCTGGAAAAACCGGAATGGGATACTGGGCAGCAACGGTCTGAACCCCGCAGCCACAGGCCAGGGAAACAACGGCGTCCACTTTGCCGGAGAATTCCGCGAGCTGGTCAACATATTCCGGATCGCATTGGCGTTCCAGGGTGTGTTCCAAAACCTCAATCTTTTTACCCTCTTTGGCACTGTTCAGGCGAATGGCGGAAGACAGAAGCCCCACCTCTTTTCTGCCGCCTGCTGCACAAACGGTAACACATTCGTTACAGCCGACCACAAGTATTTTTTCATAGGGCGCAATGTACCCGAGAATTTCCTGCAGGGGTTTTTGTTCTGCTGTTATCATGTTTTAATCTCCAAAAGTTTTTATATAAAAAATGACCCGTTAAATCTCTTTCATTGTGTTAGGCAAGTCAAGCGTATGCAACAAATTTTAAAATTGCATTAACCGCTTTTTTTAAACGCCCTAACTTGCGGCCTGACAGGCCGGGTTTGGCCCTATAGCTTTAATCTTTTCTGTAAATTCTTCGGCCGCCTGGGCAAACTGTTGCCCCATAGCTGCGGAAAAGTTCATCATGGCCACACGTTCGGGCTCCCAACCCAGATCTTCCAGGGTTTTTTTGATCTTTTCCACATGGGCTACTGCACGCAGATTACCGTCTTTAAAATGACAGTCCCCTTCCAGACAAGCCGCTATATATACACCGTCAGCCCCTTTTTCAAGGGCTTTCAACAGGTGGATGGCATCCACTTTGCCTGTGCAGGGAACCCGTATGATTTTTACATTGGACGGATATGAAATCCGCTTGGTGCCGGCCATATCTGCTGCGGTATATGCACAATAATGACAGCAAAAGGCAACGATTTCCGGTTCAAAATTATCCATTAGTTTTACCTCTCAAATAAACCATCAAGTTTAGCCATTATCTGGTCATCTTCCCAGGCCCTTAACTGAATGGCCTTGGCCGGACACTCGGCAGCACAGATTCCGCAGCCGCGGCACTTGGCCGGATCAATTTCTGAATGCCGTTCATTATTTATAAAAGGAACATCATAAGGACAGGCTCTAACACAAATCAGGCAGACTGCACACAAGACCGGATCAACCGTGGCATAGGCAGCCCCCAGGGTAACCTCTTTATTTGCCAGCATGGTTCTGGCCCTGCCTGCAACCGCATGGGCCTGGGTGATGCTTTCACGGATCACCTTGGGAGAGTGGGCCGTACCGGCCAAAAAGAACCCGTGTAACGCCATATCAACGGGTTTAAGCTTCACATGGTCTTCCAGGAAAAAACCGTCTTCGGTTTTAGGCAGATTGAACAGGCTGCATAGTTTGTTGTTGGTATCCGCGTCGGCAACAAAACCGGTGCTTAAAGCCACACAGTCGGCTTCAATCTCAATGTCTTGTCCCAGAATGAAATCATGGGCACGGACAATGGTCTTACCCGCTTCTTCCCGGACAACCGGACGGTTTTCCAAGTCAAAACGAATAAACTTCACACCTTTATCCCGGGCCGTTTTATAATAATCTTCCCAGAACCCGTAAGTCCGAATATCCCTGTAAAGCACAAACACTTCAATATCAGGGTTCACGTCCAGAAGACGCAGGGCATTTTTAACGGCTGCCTGGCAGCAGATCCGTGAGCAGTTGGGGTTATCCGCTTCCCTGGAACCGGCACATTGGATCATAACCACCTGTTCCATGGCCTTGATTTTACTTTCATCATTTTCAAGGATGCCGTCAAGATCAAGCTGGGTCATGACATTGTCAAGTTCGCCTAAGCCATATACGGCAGGGCGGTTGGGCTTTGCGCCTGTGGCAAGGATAGTGACGCCGTGATCAATCTGTTCACACGCATTGCCCCCGCCGGTTTCGATGCCGGTAGTAAAATTTCCGGGCACACCTGCGTGTTCTGCAACGACTGTGTCAGTAAAGACCTTGATATTTTCGTGGGTAGACACCTTGTCCACAAGATCCTTGACAAAGGCTGCCACATCATCACCTTCGATGGTTTGGGACAGGTTCAATGCCTGGCCGCCCAGTACCGGGGCTTTTTCCACCAGGTAGGTGAGCGTGCCCTGGTCTGCCAGTTCAAGGGCAGATGTCATACCGGTTACCCCACCACCCACAACAAGGGCATTCTGGCTTGTGGGAAGCATATTTTCAGTCAGGGGTTTTGCTTTTCTGACACCGGATATACCCATCTGAACCAGCTTAAATGCTTTTTCAAGGGATTTGGCCGGAGCGTCATTGTGCACCCAGGCATTCTGGTCTCTTAAGTTAACAACCTCAAGCAGGTAGGCGTTGAGCCCTGCACGTCTGAGCATGTCCTGGAACATTGTCTCCTGAATCCTTGGGGAACCGGAACCAATGACCACGCGATTCAAATTGTGTTCCTTGATCAGGCCTTCAATCTTTTCCATGGACTCAAAGGAGCAGCTCAGTTGAAACGCCTCTGCCACGGCCACGTCAGTATTGGCTTTGGCATTTTCTATAATTTTATCAATATCCAGGGCCTGAGCGATTTCTCCGTCACTGTCAACAATAAAGAAACCGATTTTGGGATCTTCGCCGTCAACATCTCTTTGGGGCGGATAAAGGGTAGCGGATTCATCAACCCATTCCTCACTTTCCAAGGCCGCGCCTGCTATGGAAGCTGCAGCTGACGCCTGAACCATGGTTTCAGGAATATCTTTGGGGCTTTCAAAAACACCGCAAACATACACACCGTCTTTAGAGGTTGTCACAGGATCAATGGTGCCGGATTTGGCAAAATTGTGTTCGTTTAAATCAATGCCGAGTGTCCCGGCCAGCTCAATGGTTTTCCGGCTGGGTCTGAAACCGGTGGAGAGCACAACCATGTCAAATTCCTCTTTTTCCATGGCTGACAGCTCTTCTCTGGCATAGGTGATCTCGAGCGATTTATCAGGCAGTTCAATGACGGTATGGGGCTTGCAACGGATTAGACGGATACCGTAATCTTCCTTGGCACGATTGAAGTACTCCTCGTAGTCCTTACCAAAAGTCCGCATGTCCATAAAGAAAATGGTGGTTTCAATATCATCACCAAAACGCTCCTTGGTAACAATGGCCTCTTTAAGGGCGTACATGCAGCATACACTTGAGCAATAGGGAACATCATTTTCGTTAATGCCCCTGGATCCCACACACTGTATCCAGGCAACTTTTTTAGGCCGCTGCTGGTCTGACTTTCGTACCAGATTGCCCTGGAAAGGCCCGGATGCGGACATAATCCGTTCATATTCAAGACCGGGAAGCACATTGTCAAATTTACCGCCGCCGTAATTATCCAGAACACTTGGATCAAACAGATCTGCGCCCACGCTTAGGACAACAGATGCGACATTGACCTGGATTTCCTGCTCACTGTCATCGGGTACAATGGCCCCAGCTTTGCAGACAGCCTTAAGCGCCTCGACATCATCTATCTTTTCCATATCAATGGAATAGGCATAGGGTGTAGCCTGGGGATACCGCATACACGTAGGCGCCCTGGGATCAAGCCCCGGGGTAAACCGAACGGCTTCTGGAAATTTTTTCAGACACTCACCACAGGCTGTACATTTGTCAATGTCAATGTACCGGGGAGCGGTTTTCAATGTGGCCGTAAAATCACCGGCCTCTCCGGACAGGCTGGTTAGCTCTGTCATTGTGCTGACCTCAAGAAACTTTTCCCTGGATTTTGCGGACAGATGGGGAGACACTGTACATAAATCGCAATTATTGGTTGGAAAAGTGCGGTCCAGCTGGGTCATTAATCCACCAATGGCATAGTCGGAATCAATGAGCAGGACCTTTTTCCGGGACTCGGAAAGATCAAGGGCCGCCTTGATGCCGCCAACGCCACCGCCAATGACGAGCACGCGTTTTTCGTCTTGTTTAATTTTTTGCATGTGTAACCTTAACGTTATCAGTTAATATCCATGTGTATCCATCTCCTGTAAACGTGTATCATATACAAAACAGGCAATGGATGCTTTCTTGCCTAGATCATCAACGGATTGTGCCAATACCCTGCCGTACAGCGCTGCAGACAGACGTGTATTTATATCTGTATGACAACGTTGTAACAGCGAAATGGTCATAAAATTGTCGGCTGCGGGTATCACAAAAAGGACTATTGATATTTTCAAAAGAAATTATCGGAACAGCGAAATTCTCGAGAACAAGTTTTTTTCGAAAACTCATAGCCAATATCCCTATCTTATTTAATGCTGCTCGATCTGGCATTGAGCAGTCAAAATTAGGTACCCTCAAGGCACGGTGGAACTGCTATCTACCTATATTTTATTTAACCAAAGATTCTATATCAGATAATAAATCACATGTAAAATGATTACTTATTAATGCTGTGACAGCGTTGCAACTCTTTGTTTGAAGGACTACATTATTGAAAAAAACAACAACTCTTTTGTATTTTAGATAGTTGCTTGTCAATTTTATCCATGTTGCCGAGACAAAAATTGCGGCATGCATATTATGGAAAAATAAGATGGTCCAAAACCAGCCCATAAAATTTTGAACCCCGGCCTTGTCGGACCGGCAGGAAAACCCATCCAAGCTGGACGGCACAATTGCGGCATATGCCAATACACCACTCATATCCGGGATACCATGAAAACTCGTTGGACGGCGCTGATCCTTCACCACACCCCGGCGCTGTGGCAAAACAACCGATCTCAAATACATATCCGGCCGGATTAGCAAAGGTCTGGGAAAACCCATGCTCGCTATGTACGGCAAATTCCGGTTTTGTCACAAATGCGTTGCAATTTTTGCACAAAATGACCGGTTCTATATCAGGTTGAACCTCAGATGTACCTTTTTCCTGTGCTTGCCGGTCTGCTTTTTTACAAATTAATTCTACCGTCATGCGTTTTTTTGTCTTTATCTATATAATATAAGGTAGCGCCTACCGGGGCAAATGAAAGAAAAAGGATATTGATCCAGGGCACAAGAAACAACAGGCCGAAGCCGATGTGGAAAAATAAATTCTTCCTTAAGAATTTAAACCGCTCTTTAAACGGCACCATGCGCCTGGCAGGGACAAGATCCGTATTGTCCCAAGCCAAAAAAACCCCTGCCACCACCGATGAGATGGCTATAATGGCAAGGCTTAAAGGCGTAAACAACCCTATAATCATCAGGACAACCGATATCAGTACAGGCACCACCGCCCTGGGAATTTCCTGGCGAATCAGATACAAAAACAACCCGAATATGGAAATATCGGCTCCCTGGGCTTCCTGTCCAAGCACCATTCGCTCTGTAATCCGGGACATGTAATCCATGATAAAAACACAGAAAAAAATCTGGGAAATCAGATAGGCGGCCAGCATGGAAAATGCCATCAAAAAAAACGTCAGAAGCCAGGAGACAAGGTGCCACAACCAGATCAACCACCGGGATTCGGGCATCTGCCATATCATGGAAAAAATGTCATTGTGCCAGTAAAGCACCATGCCGGACAAGACAAGGGCCAACAGTAAGACCACTAGAAATCTTATCAGTCCGAGGATTAAAAGTGACGGTGTTCTTAACGCCAGGATAACACCCTTAATATTGTATTGAATGCCTGCAATCAATTCCATGTGTTTTCTCCTCTTTTATTCCGGCTCTATTTTTATTTTCCAATTGAAACATGCCCTGAGCGTGCGTATATTACATACCGTTTTTTACTATAACTTGCCGTATTTTTCAATTTTACAAAGGGCTTTTGCATTGAAAACAGTTTATGTGGATGGAAAATTTGTGCCCTGGGATAAAGCGGTGATTCCTGTGGATGATCTGGCCGTACTCAGGGGCTATGCAGTTTGCGACGTTATCAGAACCTTTAGGGGCAGTCCCCACTGCCTTGATGCGCATATTGACCGGCTTTGGTCCTCGGTCGCCCAAATAGGGCTTACACCGATATGGACCAAAGAAGAAGTCAAGGAAATTATTTTTAAAGTACTTGAAAAAAACCCCCATATGGATGAGGCCAATATCCGCATCCTTGTGACGGGGGGCTCCAGCCCTGATTTCTTCAGTCCGGCGGATAATCCCAGACTGATTGTTCTGGCCACTGATATTCCAGCCCTGCCTGCCCATTGGTATACAAAAGGTGTAAAGGTGATCACCTTTGTCCAGCAGCGTGCCATCCCCGACGCCAAGGCCACCAACTACATTCCTGCTGTCCTGGCTTTGAAAAAAGCAAAGGCGCAAGGCGCTGTGGAAGCCTTGTATATGACCCGGGACAAAATGGTTCTCGAAGGCACCACCAGCAATCTGTTTGCCCTGATTGAAGGCACCTTGGTCACACCGGGAAAAGGGGTGCTCAAGGGCATTACCCGCAAAACCGTCCTGACCCTTGGAAAAAAACTGTTTCCCGTATCTGAACAGGACATTCCCCTGGACACCCTGCTGTCTGCCGATGAACTATTCATCACCGGAACCAACAAAGGCATCGTGCCTGTGATTCAAGTGGATGACCATATCATCGGAACGGGCATGCCCGGCCACGGCACCAAAGCCTTAATGTCGGCAATGGCAGATCAGCCGGGTCGCGCATGTAATTAACCGTCCGTTGCTTGATGATCGAGTAAAAACATATAAAAGGATAATATCGAATGTCAGATCTTTTGTATAAAAATTATATTAACGGCAGGTTCATGGATAACAAAACCGGCGAACGGTTTCCTGTGGTCAACCCTGCAACGGGAGAAGATATCTATCAGGTGGAAGTGGCAGACGAATATGTGCTTAATGCTGCTGTGGAAAGTGCAAAAAAAGGATTTCAAGCCTGGTCGGCCATGGATGCGGTGCAACGCAGCCGGATTCTCATGCAAGCCGTATCCATTCTGAAGGATAAAAATGATGAGCTGGCCCGTATTGAAGTCTTGGACACTGGAAAACCCCTGCAGGAGGCTGCCGAGGTGGATGTGGTCACTGGGGCGGAGGTCATTGAATTTTTTGCAGGCATCGCACCGGGCATTGAAGGCTGCCAGCAGGACCTTGGCCGGGATTTTTACTATACCCGTAGAGAGCCTTTAGGCGTGTGTGCCGGCATTGGCGCCTGGAATTATCCCATCCAGATTGCCTGCTGGAAATCCGGACCAGCCCTTGCCTGCGGCAACAGCATGATTTTCAAACCCTCTGAAGAGACACCCAGAGGGGCGCTGGAACTGGCCCGGGTGTACACCGAAGCCGGTGTGCCGGACGGCGTCTTCAACGTTGTCCAGGGTGCTGCGGGTGTAGGGCAGTGGCTCACAGGACACCCCGGCATTGAAAAGGTTTCGTTTACCGGCGAGGTGGGTACAGGAAAAAAAGTGATGGCCAGTGCGGCCACAACCCTTAAAGATGTGACCATGGAGCTTGGGGGCAAATCCCCGTTAATTATATTTGAAGATGCGGACATAGACGATGCGGTCAGTGCGGCCATGTTAGGCAATTTCTACACCCAGGGAGAGATATGTACCAATTGCACCCGGGTTTTTGTTCATGAAAAAATAAAACCGTTATTTTTGGAAACGCTTTTGTCACGGATACAGACCAACATTAAAATAGGCGATCCCATGGACCCTTCAACCAACTTTGGTGCCCTGATATCCAAAGACCACCGGGACAAGGTACTGACCTATATTGAATCTGCACGGCAACAAGGTGCAACCCAGTTGTGCGGAGACACCCTGCCCGATCTGGCCGGGCCTATCCGCAACGGTTATTTTGTACCACCCGTGGTATTTTCCGATTGCACCGATGATATGACCATTGTCAAAGAAGAAATCTTTGGCCCGGTGATGGCAGTACTTGAATTTGACAACGAAGAGACGGTGATTCAGCGGGCCAATGCCACTCACTTTGGCCTGGCAGCCGGGGTGTTTACCAAAGACATTCAACGGGCCCACAGGGTGATCCATCAACTTGACGCAGGCATCTGCTGGATCAATGCCTATGGCAACTCTCCGGCCCAGATGCCCGTTGGCGGATACAAAAACTCGGGCATTGGCCGGGAAAACGGCACTGAAACCATCCGTCACTACACCCAGGTCAAGTCCGTTTATATGGGCATGGGACCCATTGAATCCCCTTTTTAATTTTTCCACACAGTTTATTAAAATTATGGCCATGGCGCGCAGACCTCTGCACCATGGCCTTTTTTTCTCCAAATCAACTAACCCACTCATCAATCTGCTTTAAGCTGTTTTTTTGCCTGCACACACGGGTTGAAAAAGAACTTGACTTCATCTTACCACATCTATACCCTCATTAAGGTCGAACCAAAACAAATTAAGACAAAAACGATCAAATAACTTCAACTAATAAAAAATAAAGAATATTTTATTTAAAAAATTTATATTATTGTTTCAATAAAACAAACATCACGCATGAAACAACTTCAATGGTAGGACATTAATGAGTATAAATCATCCCAACAATTTCCAACCGGTCACGGGAACCAATAAAGCCGAAGCCATCCGGCTTCAGATTGAGGCGGCTATCCTGGACAATGTTTTTCTGCCCGGTGACCGGCTCCCCAGTGAGCGCGAACTGCAGGATGTTTTTAAAACCAGCCGGGGATCGGTACGGGAAGCATTGGGGGCATTAAAACAAAAAGGGCTTTTAGAGGCAAAAAAAGGGGCCAGGGGCGGTTACTATATCCGGGAGATGGACATCAATGACACCATTGATCAATTAGCTGTGATGATCAAACAGCAACAGATGCCCCTGGCAAAACTACTGGAATTCCAATATGCCATGGACCAGGCCGTTCTAACCGCAGCCGTGACCAATGGCGAAGCCTCTGATATCGACCGATTGGACGCACTGGCCGATGAACTGGTCTTGTTATGCCGGACGGCACCCCCTGATTATGAACAAATTTCCGCCCTTGACAAGAACCTGAATCTGCTCATGGTAAAAATGACGGAAAACCCCTTTTTTGAATGGATGATGCGATCTGTCCAGCTCACCTTCCGATCCTATGAGTTTGTCGTATACCAGACACCGTCAGTGCGTAACGCCATTGCCCAAAACTGGAAGAATGTAGCCCTGGCTGTCAGAGATCGAGATTTTCAAAAGGCCACCAGACTGTACGGCCACTGGTATGTGTTACTGGAACAATGTCTTCGCAAACAGTTCGGCGATGCGGTATGCCGGCACAAAGAGGCACGGCCCTATAGATCCGATGCAAAAAATTAGAGCAAAATCACATCTTGCGTTAAGCAATATAAGGAGCAGTAAATTTATGACACAAAAGCAGTATGACTACATTATCATTGGGGGGGGATCGGCGGGTTGTGCCCTGGCCAACAGACTGAGCGCGTCGCCGGACAACCGGGTACTTGTGCTGGATGCCGGACGTCCCGACTATATATGGGATCTGTTCATCCACATGCCCGCAGGACTCACCGTGCCTTTGGGCAACAAATGGTATGACTGGTGCTATGAGTCCGACCCGGAACCGTTCATGAACAACCGGCGAATTTTCCACGGCCGGGGAAAAGTGCTTGGGGGCTCAAGTTCCATCAACGGCATGATTTATATCCGGGGCAATGCCATGGATTACCAGCGATGGTCAAAGGATACAGGCATGGAGAACTGGGACTATGCCCATTGCCTGCCCTATTTCAAACGACTGGAAGACAGAATGGCTAGACCGGACAGGTACCACGGCAAACAAGGACCGCTGAACCTGGAGATCGGTCCGTGCACCAATCCTTTGTTCCAGGCATTTTTCAAGGCGGTTCAAGAGGCGGGTTTTCCATTAACCCGCGACGTGAACGGATTCTGCCAGGAAGGGTTTGCCCCCTTTGACCGGAACATTAAACAAGGCAAGCGCTGGAGTTCGGCCCGGGCCTACTACCATCCGGTCAAGCACCGCAAAAATTTAAAGCTGATCATGCGGGCCATGGCCACCCGTATCCTGTTCAAAGGTAAACGCGCCGAAGGGGTGACCTTTTCACGGGGAAAAAATCGAAGCGAAACCGCATATGCCCGCCATATCATTTGCTGCGGTGGGGCCATTAACACCCCCCAGCTGTTTCAGCTTTCCGGCATTGCAGACGCCGGCCTGCTCAAGGATCTGAACATCCCCGTGGTTCAGGACCTGCCGGGCGTGGGCCAAAACCTCCAGGATCATCTGGAAGTGTACGTTCAGTATGGATGCAAAGAACCCGTATCAATGGCCCCTGCCCTGAAATGGTACAATAAGCCCCGGATTGGTTACCAGTGGCTTTTCCACAAAAAAGGAGCCGCAGCCTCCAACCATTTTGAAGCCGGCGGATTTATCCGCAGCAACGAGACAGTGCCCTACCCCAATATCCAGTTCCATTTCCTGCCCGTAGCCATCCGTTACGACGGCTCATCCCCCAGCACGGACCATGGATATCAGGTTCATATCGGTCCCATGTATTCTGATGCCAGAGGAGAGATCAAAATCAAGTCAAAGGATCCGTTCCAGCACCCGTCTATGCGGTTCAACTATCTGTCAACAGAACAGGACCGCAAAGAATGGGTGGAGGCCGTAAGGATCGCCCGTCAAATCATGAACCAACCGGCGTTTGAGGCCTTTAACAAAGGAGAACTGTCGCCAGGACCTTCAGTGCAGACCGATAAGCAGATTCTTGACTGGGTGGCCGCCGACGGCGAAACCGCACTTCATCCCTCATGCACCTGTAAAATGGGCAAAGACAAGATGTCGGTTGTTGACCCGGATACCATGCAGGTTCACGGCACCGAAGGCCTTTATGCCGTAGATGCCTCTGTCATGCCCTATATTACCAACGGCAATATCTACTCACCGGTCATGATGATCGCTGAAAAAGCCGCCGACCTGATCCTTGGCAACACGTTGCTGAAGCCGGAATTTGCCGACTATTACAAGCACGGCGCCGGTGCGGTAAGCGCCGCGAAAAAGTAGCCACCATGGGCCGGGCCCTATCAGCAGCCCGGCCCATCGTTTTAAAAATAAATATAAGGAGATTCTATGTTACGCAAGACAAGCCGAATCATAATCACCGTATTCATCACAGCAATTCTTACCTGGGGAACAGCCTTTGCCGGCAAGCCGCCCAAAATAAAAATCGGGAGCGTGGGTTGGACCGGAGTGACCATTAAAACCGAGCTGGCAGTGGCCATTCTCGAGAGCATCGGATATGACGCAAGGAACCTGACCATGTCAGTGCCCATCACCTACATGGCCTTATCCAAAGGGGATGTGGATTTTTTCCTGGGCAACTGGATGCCGACCATGGCCAACATTGCCAGCAAGTATTTTGAAAACGGCAGCGTGATTCAGTATACGGCCAATATGCCCGGCGCCAAATACACGTTGGCCGTTCCCTCCTTCTGCGTGGCCCAGGGGCTTAAAGACTTCAAGGATATTGTAAAATTCGGCGATGCGCTTGACTGGAAAATATACGGCATTGAAGCCGGCAACGACGGCAACCAGGTCATCCAGAACATGATCGACAAAAATATGTTCGGCCTGGGTAAATTTAAGCTGGTTGCTTCCAGCGAAATGGCCATGCTGGCCGAAGTTCAGTCATTTGTTCAGCAGAACAAACCCATTGTCTTCCTGGGATGGGCGCCCCACAGCATGAACGAACGGATTGACATGACCTATCTAACCGGCAGCACCTCGGAAACCTTTGGCGGAAACAACGGGACCGCCACGGTCTGGACCAACACCCGCAAAGGCTTTGAGAAAGATATGCCCAATGTGGCCACTTTCCTGAAAAACTACACCTTTCCCATCGCCATGATCAACCAGATTATGACCTCTATGCATACCCGGAAAGGTCTCTCCCCCCGGGATGCCGGCCTGATCTGGCTCAAACAACATCCCGATACCTACCGGGGCTGGCTTAAAAACGTGACCACCACAGATGGTAAACCCGCAGCCCCGGTTTTTGAAGCCACCCTTGAACGTGTCGGTAAATAGTGCCCGAACGAAAACCGCAAATTTTCCCGATTACGGCGTTGGATCAAAATTTTAATCCTCAAAATACTGAATGTATTCCTCCGGTTAAAATTTTGATCCGCCTTGTACTCGAAAAAATTTACAGGTTTTCGCTCAGGCACTAAATAAGCTTATTTGACGGGCAGTGCCTGGCAGACCAGTTCAATAAGGTGGGCTGCCCTGGCTGGAATATTTTCACGGTTAAGGCTGTCCTGGAGCTGAATTATGCATCCGGGACAAGCCGTTGCCACAATTTCGGCCCCGCTTTGGGCCACATGCTTCGCCTTTTGGCTGCCGATCTTTTGACTGGTTTCATAATGGTGTACGGAAAAGGTCCCCCCCAGACCGCAGCAGGTTGCCGCATCGGTCATCTCAATATAGTCGACCTGGGGCAACGCGGCGAGCAGTTGCCTGGGGGCCCGGGTCACGCCGTGATTTCTCAAATGGCAAGGGTCGTGGTAGGTGACCTTAATCCGTTCCTCTGATCGGGGAAGAGATGCGAGCCTGCCTGCCAGGTCCATATCCATCAAAAAATCCATAACGTCCCGGGTCTTTGCAGCAAAGGGCTGATAGTCGACACCTAGCCTAGGGTAAATCCCGGCCAGAGTACCGTAGCAGGAAGCGCAGGCTGTAAGTACATAGTCAAAAGCGTGCAGCTTCAGGGCCTTTAAATTTCTTTCGGCAAGGGTTTCCACCGCATCTTCCGCACCGGCGGACAGAGCGGGAAGCCCGCAACAGCCCTGTTCATCGGTGAGGGTCACATGGACCCCCATGAAATTGAGAATACGAACCAGGCACTCACCGATTTCAGGATACAGGTAATTGATACCGCAGCCAGTAAAAAAAAGCACCCTGGGACGTGTTGAACGCGAGACCGTCTGCCGGATATCCCGCTTCAAAAAGGGTGTGAATGACGGCTTTGGAAAGGTACGTTCTTTAGGGATGCCCGGCACCGGAAACCGCAGTTTTAAGCCGCTTGTTTCAGGAATCTGCCGACACAAAAGCCGGGAGGCCAATTCGCCGCTTTTACTCATCCAATCCATGGCCTTTTTATGCGTCAGCAAGGTCGCCACGCCTCTTCCGAATCCGGATAAACCCTTTTCCTGAGCTACTTTCATGCGGGCCGCCGCCACGATATCCGGGGTGGGCACCTGGTTGGGGCACAAATTCGTGCAACTGCCGCACAGCAGACACTGGGACAAATCATGAACCAACCTGTCTTCGGTAAAGACTTGCCCGTCCATCATGGCCTGGGCAAGGGCAATTTTTCCCCGGGCCACACCGCCTTCCTGGTTCTCAGCCTTGAACACCGGGCATGTGGCCCGGCAGGCACCACACTTGACACAAGCCTGGCTCCACTCCCGGTAGTGTTCCAGATCCTTCATTTCACCTCTCCGGGAATTGGGCAGGCATCGTCTGGAAAAATCTTGCCCGGATTAAGAATATTATGCGGATCCAGGGCTTTTTTAAGCATTTTCATATAAAGGATAGACTCGCTTGACAGCTCAAGGGAAAGGTAGGGGGCCTTCATAATACCAACGCCGTGTTCTCCGCTCATGGTTCCGCCCAACGCCAGTGTGGCCCGGAACAGTGCCTCAATGGCATGTTCGGCATTGGCCATTTGTTCGGCATCGGCTTTGTCCGCCATGATATTAACATGAATATTTCCGTCGCCGGCATGCCCGAAGTTCACGATGGGCAGGTTGTATTGGTCTGAAATCTTTTCGATCCGGCGGATCATCTCCGGCAGCTTGGATCTAGGCACACAGATATCTTCATTAAACTTCTCCAGTCCAAGCTTTTTCAATGAGGGGGAGATCGCCCTGCGGATCTTCCAGATCTCTTCGCTTTCTTCAAACGTATTGGCCACCCGGTTCTCCAAAACGCCCAGGGATTCGATCACAGCAAGGATCCTTTGGGCCTGCTTGTCTAAAAATTCCTTGTCTCCGTCCACCTCTATGATCAGCGCGGCACCCGCGCCTTCCGGCATGGACAGCCCGGCGGTCTGCCTGAGGCAATCCAGGGTCCGGCCGTCCATGAATTCCAAGGTGGCGGGAATGATCTTCTCACGGATAATGGCGGATACGGCCTTGGCAGCCCCGTCAATGGCATCAAACACCACCAGCATGGTTTTCTTGGCCTGGGGTTTGGGAAGCAGTTTGAGAATAATTTTGGTAATAATGGCCAGGGTACCTTCCGACCCACAAAAGAGCTTAGTCAAATCATAACCGACCACCCCTTTCATGGTGGTGCCGCCGGTTTCAATCCGGTCGCCTGTGGGCGTCACCACCTCCAGACCGATGACATAGTCCTTGGTCACCCCGTACTTGACACACCGGGGGCCGCCTGCGCATTCAGCCACGTTCCCCCCCAAGCTGGAGACTTTCAATGATGCCGGATCCGGAGGATAAAACAGACCCAAATCCTCCACGGCCTTTTGGAAATCCCCGGTCACCACACCGGGCTCCACCACGGCCACAAGATTTTCCTGATCAATATCCAGAATCCGGTTCATCCGGCTCATTCCCATAACTATCCCCCCGCAAACCGGCAGGGCGCCGCCGGTAAACCCGGTGCCCGCGCCCCTGGGGTAAACCGGGATACGGTGGTGATGGGCAAGTGTCATGATCCGGGATACGGCCTGGGCATCAGCCGGATGCACCACAACATCCGGAAGGAATTGTTTACGCGTGGCATCATAGCTGTAGAGAATACGGTCGGTCTTGTCGCTACTGACAAATTGCGGGCCGCAGATTCCTTTGAACTCCTGGATCAATTTTTCAGATATCATAAAATCAGCTTTATAAATAAGTTTATATGAAAGTCAAATATAAGCAAAATTATAACTATGGCTGCCGGCGTGTCCAGTAAAGATCCAATAAAAAGGAATAAAAAAGCAAGTTCTAATAAATAGTGCTTGCATTCATTAAGGGAAAGAGGTAGAGAGTCTCAATTCGGATATCGTTCAGGCAGCGGGCCTTGTTCGGACCGGAGGGGGGCTTTTTTCTAACCAACGTAATTTATTATTACCTAAGCACACCGAAAGGTGCATGCGGCGATCCAACGAAAGATCGGTAGGAGTAGGAAAGGAGAAGGAGATTAGAGATGTCGAACAGTGAAAAGTCGTATGGCGAACAACGTAAAAAAGCAAGTGAGTTTAGGACTCGAGCTGAGTATCTTGACCATGAACTAAAGATCATGAAATTCCGTCGCTGGGGGATCAACCTACCCTTCCGAGATTACAGCATCGAAATTGAGGACTTTGTACCGGCAATTGCCGCCACCATCGGAAAGGTTGTAATGGTAACCGCCATGGTAGCCGCCTTTGCGAATTGCGATGTGTACGCGCATCTGAATCTTACAAGCGGCGACTTCATTGCACAGAATGTCCGGTATGAGATGCTGATCGCAGGCGCTATCTTTGTCTTGCTTTTTTCGGCATTCCTTAATCCGAATACAAACCTTGCGGGCACCCACGGCCCGATGATTCCTCTTATCCCGATTGCCGCCTCGGCCGGCGGGCATCCGCTGGCACTGGGTCTCTTGATAGGCGTATTCGGCCTTATTCTCGCCGTCACAAAGGGCGGTTCCAAGCTGATGAATATAACCGGAATCGGAGTCCGGGGAGGGCTTTTGCTCTACCTGGGTGCTGTTGGACTTATTGGACAGCTCGGCAAGCTTGAAAAATGGGCGGCAGATGGTGGCGTCGGTTCGGTTTCCTTTGCAGTCATCGGCGTAACCGTGCTGGTCTATGCCTACCTGGCGCGTATCCAGAAACGCTGGCTGGCCATCCCGCTTTGTTCCGCCATCGCAGGCATCATCGCATTCTCAATGGGCGCTGATTTCGCCTTTTCAACCCCGCCGGGACTTCCCCCTTTTGATCCCATGTGGTGGTGGGGTACGGATACAGGGTGGAAAATGGGACTTCCCGGCGTCCAGCAATTCATCGCTGTTGTTCCGTTCGCCATTCTGGCCGTTGCCATGTGGTCGCCGGATTACCTTGGACACCGGGTATTCCAGGAACTCAACTATCCGAAAGAGGCCAAAAACGTCCTCATGGACGTGGACGATACCATGATGGTGGCATCTATTCGCCAGGGCATTGGTTCCTGCCTTGGCGGCGGCAATATCGCCTCCTCCTGGGGGACATACATGATTCCCGCAGCTATTGCCAAGCGCCCCATTCCCGGCGGTGCGGTTCTCACCGGCATTTTATGCGTGGTGACCGGTATACTCGGCTATCCCATGGACCTTGCCATGTGGCAACCTGTTCTGCGGGTGGCGCTTATTGTCGGCGTATTCCTGCCGCTGCTTGAAGCAGGTATGCAGATGGTTAACAACCATAAGGAGTCCCAGAGCGCCGGAACCTGTATTTTCGCCTGCGCGTTTGTAAATCCGGTGTTTGGCTGGTCCGCTGCTATGCTCCTGGACAACCTGGGGCTCATCGGTGATAGAGAGCGGGCCAAATCGCTCACCTGGAATGAAAAACTTATCATCCCGGGCTTCATGTTCCTCGTTTGTACCATTGCCCTTGGGCTGGTGGGTCAGCTTCCCGGAATACCCGGCATGTTCTAAAAAACTTACTGCCGCCGGATTCACGGCAGCTATTTGAAAAGCCCGCCGATGCTATGCATCGGCGGGCTTTATATATCAATGTAATCGCATGCGAAAATTGGGACTAGTCAAATACTGAAATACTGAATTTTCCTGCTTTTTTCCGGATTTTTAAACGTCTATAACATAATTTTACAGCAGGAATGAATTTAATATTTAAACCTTTTAGCATTCAAACAGCAAACCCCCTATTTTATTTTTTCTGAGCATATAAATTTTATCCAAAAATTAATAGTCTTTAATTTCAATACCATAAACTACATTTCAATACGTTAACAAGAAAACAATAATCAAAAAATTTTAGTCAAATAGTGACCATTCAAAAAAAATAAAATTTTTGTTTTTGACATTCAAATTAATTTTCTGTTATGACAGTAGTTAGAGTAAATAGTGTACTTTCCCTAACAGCACATAAAATTAAATTTATTATATCTATAGAGTTACAGGTTGCGTAAACGAAGTAGCCGAATGTAGCAGGCTCAAATTGTCTGAGTTGCGGTATATCAATGGCTTTTGACACCTGGCCTTAATGTTAACGTAAGATTTTCTCTGCTTTATAGTAAAACAATTATTCCACCGAAATTTGGTGGGTATAAATATTGTTCAACAAATAAACCTAGTACGAGAGTCTAAACCAAAAAGCATGAGGAGGGGAAATGGAAAGTTCAATTAGCAGTAGTCGTGATTACAACATCAGTTTCTTTACACCTAGAACCGCTTTTCTCAAAGACAACGTTCGTATCATTGTTATCAGTATTGTCATTTGGGCTGTAGCTGTGTTCGGATTTCATATCCTGCTAAAGGTGATTGAAAAACCGACACCGGAACCGGGATATACGGTT
This sequence comes from uncultured Desulfobacter sp., assembly GCF_963666695.1. Classification (GTDB taxonomy): domain Bacteria; phylum Desulfobacterota; class Desulfobacteria; order Desulfobacterales; family Desulfobacteraceae; genus Desulfobacter. Next base: position 4,969,781 of record NZ_OY762947.1, on the reverse strand, counting down.
TATGAACAGGTATACCCGAAATTAACAGCCGGTACAGCCACAAGCCAGGACAATATCAGCATTGCCAAAGTCTACTTGGGGCTTATCGCCAAATCTATCGCATTGCAAAAAAGTGAGCCTTTAAAAGAAGCTTTTACTGCGGCGGTTAATGCTGCAATGCCCCTTGACCAGCAAGAATCATTAAAGATGATTGCGGATCAGGCAACAACCGATCACAGTGTTGATGTCACTTCAATTGCCACCCTGCTTGGAATTGAGCAGGATGCCGTACTAAAAGGTGTAATACCTTTTGCGCTGGCGCCAATGACTGACAAAACGCTTAGTGTTACTGCCCCTGAGATTCCCGGTATAATGGATAAATATCTGATCCATTATCAATCATTTTTAACGGACTCCAAAATATTTGGTTTTCCTTTTCATTATTTTTACACCGCTATTTTTCTTTTGGTGCTCTTTAACCTGATATGCCTGGTGTACTGCTATGTCATTGATGGTGTTATGAAGAAACATGGAATGGAAAGTGATGATGAATAAAATAATAAGGAGAATCCATAATATGAATATTATAAAAATAAAATCATTGTTTTTGACTGTATTCTTGCTTGTATTCATGCTAGCCCAACCTGTTTTTGCCGCCAGTGGCGCAACGTTGGAAGGTGGATTTAAATTGATCCCAGCCTTGATCCTTATTGCCATGATCGGGCTTTTTCTTGCGGTCGGATTTATGAACAAGGCAGAAGGAACAAGTGACTATTATGCTGCCGGCCGCTCGATTTCGGCCTTTGGTTCCGGAATGGCTATTGCCTCAAACTGGATGAGCGCGGCATCCTTTTTAGGAATGGCTGCGATTATGTACGGAAGCGGGTACCACGGGTTGGCCTATGTTGTTGGCTGGACAGGCGGCTATGTACTGCTTCTTGTTCTTATGGCGTCGCAGGTAAGACGGTTTGGAAAATTCACAGCCACGGATTTTATCGGCGATCGGTACTACTCCAGTGGAATGCGGGTTGCCACTGCAATCATCGCAATTTGTATTTCAATCAGCTACTGCGTTGGTCAGTTTGGCGGCATTGGTATCATGTTTAAATGGATTTTTGGTATGAATTATGCCTGGTCCGTGATTATCGGTTCCTCTGTTGTTCTTATCTATACCCTGATTTCAGGCATGCTGGGTGTAACAAAAAATCAACAGATTCAGTATGTAATTCTGATCATTGCCTTTCTGATTCCGGCACATATATTGACATTCAAATTTGATTATTTCTGGATTCTTCCACAATTTGGATATGGTCAGGTTGTTTCTGATATTGTAGCCGGCACAGCGACACCTTTTATCAGTTCCCTGGGGCATACAATGGCAACGGTGCCAAGCCCCGAATTTGCAATGCCTTGGGATCCGGCAACAGGAAAAGACTTTTTCCAATGGATGGCAATCTGTTTTTCATTAATGATCGGCACGGCCGGACTTCCCCATGTTATTCAAAAATTCTATGTTGTGCCAAAACCAAGTGATGCCCGCTGGTCTGTAACCTGGGGCCTGTTTTTCATCTGTGTTCTGTATTGGACGGCGCCGCTTTATTCAGCATTTGGAAAGATTCTTTCTTCCAATCCTGAAGTCGGGGCATTGGCAAAAGACGCCATCGTTGTATATACGGCACAGCTAGGTTCGGTTCATCCGCTTATCGTCGGCTTCCTTGCTGCCGGTGCTGTGGCTGCAGCATTTTCAACTGTATCAGGATTGCTTGTTGCAGGTGCATCAGCATTCTCCCATGATATTTATTTTTCAGTATTCAGGCCGAATGCAACCGGTGAACAGCAGATGCGTATGGTAAAGATCGGCACTACTCTCATGGCTGTAATCGTAGCAGGTATCGCCCTGTTAAAACTTGGCCTGATTGCACAGCTTGTGGCTGTAGCGTTCTCACTTGCTGGATGTACAATGTTCCCGCTTTTCCTGGTTGGAATCTGGTGGACTCGTGCGAACAGAGCCGGTGGGATTGCCGGTTTGGCAACCGGTTCAGGAATTTCAGCTATCGTTATTATTTATTTTATTGCAGGTAAGTACGGTGTGAGTTTACCTGGTAATGATTTTATGAATTACTGGCTGAACCCATGGTATTTTGCCTGGATTGCAGGCCCTCTTGCAGTGCTTGCAAACGTGGTTGTCTCTTTGATGACTGAACCGCCCCCCATTGAAGTCCAGAAACATCTTGCACAATCAGTTCATGGCGTGAAGTAAATTGACTCTGTAAACTTCTTTTTCGTCTCTACTGCAAGGGCGCAGTAGAGACGTTTCATTTTATCAGGATCGGAAATTACCTTTGAATCCAATTGTTTTTATAAAAAACCAGACAGGTATTGTTAAAGTATTGTTCGGTACCCTTGCCGTTGTGTTAATTATGCTGTGTTATGCAGTCTGGCATTACGGAAAAATTAACAACTCAGAAGATCCGCGTGTAACTCAAGCCAGGCAGTTATTGAGAAAGTACGAAAAAGGGCTTGAAAGTGACCAATATGGTGAAGCCATGAGCATTCTCAATGCTATGGAAACAATCTACCTTAAAACGCCTGGCTATGAAAAATCTTATGAAATAGGTGTTATTTTTAACAACAAGGCAAGCATCTACCTTGTAAAATTGGAAACAAGGCTGCTTGCAGGGGAAAAAATTGACAGAAATGAAATCATTGATGAGCTTTCACCAGCCCTGAAATATACAAAAGGCGCCATTCAAATCTATGAAAACTGGTTATCTGTAATGGGAACGTTGTCTCCTGAAGAAATTGATGAAAAAATCAGGCCTACTTTTTATTCAGAGGACCCGGCTCTGAAAGAAGTGAATATTGATGATGTCATAGAAAAACGTGTAAATGATCTTATCCTTGCTCAAGTTGAAACAAAAAGAAGATTGTCGGTTACATATGCAAATTTAGGTGTAATTAACAGGTATCGGGGAGAGCTGCTTGAAGCAAAAAAGAATTATGAAAAAGCAATTGCACTATGGGACAGAAATCACACTGCCAAAAACAATTTAAATGTACTTATGAATAAACCTGTTGAGAAGCGATCCATTGTTGATAGATTATTTCCTCCCGAGCGCACTAAGGATATACCTCACTGAAGTGTCACCTCGCCGAACGGACCGACGGCCGCGAATCGGCTTTCATCCAGAGTCTCTATAACGTTGGCCTCACTCAGCGTCATGCGTTCTTTCTTGATCATTTTCGAAATCACGGCAGGCGTTGGGCTGTTGGTATTTTTGACATATTGGGCTTCGACGGAAAACTCGTTTTGAACTGGATACCCTTTGATCTGAATAAGGGATTCCCGGATAGGATCCAGCGGACCCTGCCAATATCGAAGCAAAAAATTCAATTGCCCCAGCCGTTCAGCTTCAAGCCCGAGGGTTTCAGCCAGGCGCCGGTGAAAATCATTATATTGATCAGCGCCGGGCACGGCCTCCGATACCCACAGGTGCTGACGGATCAGCGTAATACTAACCGCGCTTTTTTTAAGATCCCGGGTCTCCAGCCGCAGGTCGGCTTCGATGTACCGGCACGGATATCCTCCCACCGTTTTCGTTTCAGGGGCCACTGTGATGGTAAACACCGGCTCTGCTACCTCGTAGCGGGCGTTGAGAATCTCCGCAGTTCCTTCTGCCATGGCGTTATTGGCCTGAAGCATTTGTGCATGCTGTAATTTTTCAAACGGCAGGATTAAAATCTTGCTTTTATACCAGTCAATTTCTCGAATCTGGCGCTTCTCCAACAAAAAATGGGTGGTATCCCGTTGCTCCTTGATCTCACCGAAAAACCGCTTCATCCAGCTTCCAGTGTAGCGGGTCTGTTTGTCCACCAGCATGGCCCGGGGGGTGTACCCCACCCGAAGTTCGGATTCCTGTTTACCCAAAAGGTATTCATCGCTCTGGTAATCATGGACGAACAGCACGTCAGCAAAACAGACCGGGGCAGGTATGGCGCATACCAGCATAAGCCAGATGCCCAAAAGCATTCCAAGATAATTTATCAATTTTTACAATCCCAACAATTTTTGATGAAGATAGGATAGACCGAACATGGTCGCCAGCGGAATCCCAAGCCCAAAAACCGAGCCCCAAAAAATACTTCCGCTCGGGTCAAACCCATATGGTTTGGTAAAATACAGAAGGAAATTAATCCCGATCCCTGTGAACAGATAGGTATTGTACCATCTGCGTTTGTTTTTTTCCCATTTCTGCAATCGTTCGTTGCCTTCTTTTTCCGTTGTCATGATTCCCTGCCTGATAAACGCTTAATGTTTGCGGATAAAACGCCACCCTCGGTGCATGGCGCCGGGGTGGCGTGTGCCGGTTATTCTTCCGGTCTTATATCCAGTGAGTATTTCTGAATCACCTCATCTTTACACGGTTTTGTCATCAGGCTGACAACGATGAAGAAAATAAATCCGATGAATACCCAGTAGAATTGGTGCGGTGTGCTGATTTTATTGGCAGGGTCACTCAGGAAAAACCAGTGATAACTTCCCAGTTTGTATTTTGCGTACATCCATGATCCGCATGAAAGCGTTGTCATTACCAGGATGTTGGTGATAGCAGCCGCTGTCGTGGCCCGGGTCCACCAGATGCCTAGAATCAACGGAGGACCGACCGAGCAGAGGATAACGATAAATGCCGCCCCGGAGATATCCAGAACCAGTGCCGGCGGTTTGAAGGCGAAAAGCATACAGACGAAGACGATCAGTATGGTCATTACGCGTGTGGCCTGCACAGGTTTATCCACGGGCCAGCTGCTGCCGAAGACTTTTCCAATCAGATCCCTTCCCAGCAAAACGTTAAGGACCATGGTCCAGCCTGAGGCTGTGGCCATGGCGATGGCCAGACCACCTGCCGCCAGTACGGAAAGAAGAAAGGGGCTTTTCAAGCCTTCCACGGCAGCAATCATGGAATAATCGGTGACGGATGCCCCGGCAACGCCGTATGCGGTCTTCATGTGTTTCAGTACCCCCATGGCGTTGGTGACGCCTTCGGTCTGCATAAGCGGATGAAGGGTTTCAATCAACACCCTGGCACCGGTGCCGATAATAACCAGTCCGCCGTACATGGCGCCGCCAATGGTTACGGCCCAAAAAACGCTGCGTCGTGCGGCCTTAATATCCTGGGTGGTGAAAAAACGAACCACGGTGTAGGGCATCGCTGAAAAACCGAAATGCCACACAAAGAAAAAGCCCACCACGCCGGTCCAAGTGGCCATAAGGGGATGGGATGCTGTTTCGGAGACATAGGGCAGGTTGAAGAAATTGTCGCTGTTAGCCAGCACCGCATCGGTCAAACCGTTCAGTCCGCCAAAGTTGAAGATTACATATCCGGCGGCCAATACCGAGGCGACGGTCATGGCAACGCCCTGGAAAGCCGTTGAAATGGTGGTGGCGACCATTCCGCCGAAATAGATATATGCGAAAACGACAACGGATGCGAGGACGACGGATACATTGAAGGGAATTTGCAGAATGGCCAGTAAAAATAGGGCCGTGCCCACAATGGACAAAATGACATATGCCAGCCCGCCGATGAGTGTGGGAATGCCGGCTACCAGGCGGAGCCATTTTGTATCATAGCGGTCTGCGTAATAGTCCGTGAATGATGTCGGGGCATACTTACGCAGGGGTGCCGCTGTCAGCAGGGTAGCAATGGGCATGCCGCCGATGATGCCGACCAGGGCCCACCAGAAAGGGTAGCCCAAAATAAAAATGAAGGCCGGCAACCCCAGAAAACTTGCCGGGCTAAAATATGTAGCGGCCAGGGCCGACCCATTAACGATGGGACCGACTTTTCGTCCGGCCACATAGAAATCGGACGAATCCATGGACGCCTTGCGGGAATACCATCCGATATAAAATATCACTGCAAAATAGATTACGGAACCTAAAATAACGATTGGATTAACACCCATTTATTGCCTCCTTATATATGGCTGACGATCAATTTTCGGAAACACCCGTAGGCGCATTCTGTGTTTTGCGGTTTTTCCTGGCCTCTATTCTCTCTTCTCTTTTTTCCTCAAACGTATAGTAGAGAAAAGAAATCATGATATTCATCAGCCACAGGCCGATAATCCAATTGTAGATGTAGCAGGCCGGCACCCCCATGAATTTTTTCAGGGGGAAGCCGGGGATTGTCATTTCCAATATCATAAAAAAGAAAATCCACCCATACATCAACGCCGTTCCTGCCCAAAATATCTTCGGCATACCCTTAAACATCTGCCTTCCTCCTCCTTATAGATTGATTGTATAGAATTCGGGAACCCTTTCCCGATGTCCCCCCATTTTCTTGCGTTTAGAGAAAACCAAATATCTCAAAAATAAGTGAACGACATTCGTTGGATGGAAACTATGTAAAAAATGAAGATAAAACAATCCGCAGAAGACTGATTTTCATGTCCGTTAATGACTGAGTGGCTTGTAGGTGAAGAGATAGGGGGCTGTATAGGAAAAAAACTTACGACGGTTGAACTATCGGGAATTTTCTTTACGAAGGTACACCAGCCAGTAGACAACCCCGACGAAGATTCCACCGCCGATAAAATTTCCTAACGTGACGGAGATCAGGTTGCTATGCCACATGCCGGCCCAGCTGAGCCTGGTCAATAATGCAGCGTCAATGGCTGAGGCTGTGACAGCGGATTCCAACTGCTTGGCAAAAATTCCAGCAGGAATGAAGTACATATTGGCGATAGCGTGTTCAAAACCTGCTGCCACAAAGGCCATGATTGGAAAAAAAATCCCCAGAACTTTGCCGCTGATGTCCTGGGCGGCAATGGCCAGCAATACGGCCAGGCAAACAAGCCAGTTGCAACCGACAGCACGGAAGAAGTAGGCGAGATTGTGGCTAGTGCCGGCAACTTCCGTGGTTACTTTGGCCGTTGCTATCTGCAAGGCAGTGGCGCCAAAAACACCATCCATAAGGCCGGTTTGAGAAACAATCATCCAGGCGAGAAAGACAGATCCCAACAAATTACCAAGATAGACCCAGAACCAGTTACGCACCATCTGAATCAAGGTAATTTTTCTGTCGAGCAGGGCGATGGTCATCATGGTATTACCTGTCCAAAGCTCTGAGCCTGGTATGACCACCAGCATCAGTCCAACGCTGAAGACAGCACCGATGAAAAACTTTTTTAAACCAATCCAGCCAAATGCACCGGTTCCAACGACAGTTGCCAGGTGAGCCGCAAAACCGATATAGGCTCCTGCCAGAAAGCCAAGCAGCAGAAGCTGTAAAACTGATTTATGTGCTTTATTTGATCCCCAGGATACCAGGGTTGAGGCCAATTCTTCCGGAGCAAGAAAATTTTTCATCTTTGCTTATCTCTATTTCATGATGGTTTCCTAGTACAGATGCCGTACGCCGGCTTTCAGAATTTCGGCATCGGCCATTTCCTTTTGCTCCTTTTTATAAATTTTACGGGCCACACTGTCTTTTTCCCATTTTTTCAAGTCATCCTCAGACATAACACGAAACTCGCTCAATGCCTCCCGAATATCATGGGTGGCGTTATCATTGACCTGCTGAACGTCAAACAGATCCAGTTTGAGTTCATAAAGGGAATAGTCTCCTTTGTTTTTTTTCAGATGCTCATATACCAAATCCCGGATAGCGCTCCAACTATCTTTGCGGGTCTGATCGGCAACGGGGGTGAGGGAATCAAGATCTTCCAGGCGAGTGCTGTGGAATTTTTGTTCCAGCTTTCTCTGAAAAACCGCCAGCCATAAAATCATGATCAGGCCGGCACCGATACCGCCCACAGATAACAGGGTAGTGGGATCGGCCATTCCGACCAAAAACATCACGAGTAAGGCAACCAAACTTCCTCCCAGAAGACTGATTAAAAACCCGGTAAACAATTTTTTTATGCGAAAACTTCTGAATTCCAGACCAAAGGCCAGAAGCGCTTCAATATAATGGGCAAGACGCTCCCCGTGAATCTCCACGTAGCTAGCCAGATGATCCAGTCTGCGGCGTGGGGTCTGTAAAATAGTCTGTTTCAAATCCTCTCGCTGATTTTCAAGAAGGGGAAGAAACGAGGTCCGGGGTGCTGAATCCTTGTTGATGGCGGCGGTGGCATTGGACGAATAGGTCATCCGGATCATGGGGATATCCTTTCGTCCGGTAATCTGGGACAAATTCCAGCACAGGGTGCCGTAAACCCGCAGCAGATCATTAAAAGAGGTGCATTCATCAATACGGTTGAGCACAAAGATGATCCGGTCTTCAGAGGTATGGGCGGTCAGGGTATCCCGAATGCTTTTATATGCCTCCCGCACGGTTCCGGCCTTGTGGGCGTCAAACAGTACCAGCACCAGCCCGGCCTTTTGGGCGAGATCGCCGAGGACCTCCTGATAATCATATCCCCGGTCCCGCTCGGTAATGCTGTCAAGCATGCCTGGGGTATCAATAATGGCCAAATCTTTCAAAAAAGGTGAGTTGATTTTCTTCAGTTGAAAATGAGCTGCAAAACGCTGGCCGTGTTTGCGAAGGTTGGAAAAAGGAAATTCAGGATCATTTAGCAGGGCCTTGCCGTCTCGATGTTCCACCACCTGGATTCCTTCTGTTTCCGGCACGGAATCATCATAGGTCAGTACGGTAAATGAATCATCTGTGGGGGCCTGGCCTGTAGCCTGAACCTTTGCGCCTAGAAATTCATTTATCAGGGAGGATTTACCGGATGAATAATTGCCGATGACCAGCACCATGGGACGCCATTTGATATTGGTCTCAAGAGGCATCTCGCTGTAGCCGTAGCGCTGAGCCACTGGTGTCAGGTGCCTGGTTACGGTATCCACGATATCTTCCCGAAGGGCATTCATATAATTTTCACGGTGCATGGATTTCTCCGAAATAATGTCAGATAAGATGTGCCGCTCAAAAAGGATCCCAGGCGGCAGATATTGTCATTCTCTCCAAGCAAGATATAACAAAGAATAAAAAGATTATCAAGAGCCTGAAATATGGCTCCAACCGGACATGACCCCAATATATTGTGGGCATTTAGCCAATGGCTGTTATTCGATCCAAATTGCATAATATTTTTTATATATGATATAGATTCCTAGCCTCAAATTATGTATAGTGAGACCAGATCTTATGAAACGCATCAATCATTAAAATCAGTCTTAAACCCTAAAGACAAGGAGCGCTCATGGAAGATATCAAACGTATTGTAACCCCCATAGATTTTTCAGATAATACCGAAACGGTCGTCAGCACTGCTGCGTGTATTGCAGGGAAATTTTCAGCAGATCTTGACTTGGTTTATGTTGCTGAAAGTTTTGAGGATTATACAACATTCCGTACTCCTCCGGCGAATTTGCCTGCGCTGATAGAAGAGTTGCTTAACTCCGCTAAAGAACAGATGAACGCTTTTATAGCAAAGAATAAGGAAAAGTTCAGTGCTTTGGGCGTGTCTACAATTAATGGCGAAGTACTATCTGGGGATATTGCAGAACAAATTATAAAGTATGCCGGTGATGCAAACGAACAAATTATCGTCATGGGTACTCATGGATATAAGGGTTTTAATCGTCTAGTATTTGGCAGTGTTGCAGAAAAGGTAGTAAAAACAGCATGTTGTCCGGTTATGACCATCAAGCCTTGTAGCAAGGAATGTAAAACCAAATAGTTATCGTGCCAAAGTCAACTCAATATTATTAAATTAACGGAGCGGCTGGTATCCATAATGACATTGACCGCTCCTATTTTTATAATTTCACGGGCATTTCCGGCCCGTTTTTACAGGTTCACGTTCCATCGTTTTCATTACGATTTCATGGATACCGAATGACAACCCGTGCACACCCTCTAAAAGCCTAATTTAGTTTGGACCTTATATATTTTTTTATCCCCAAAGCTGATTTGGCATCGAAAACCCAACCAGACACATCCCACCATATTGAGGTCAAGTCCAGCTGAGGCCATATTTCAGACTATTGATAATCTTTTTATTCTTTGTTATATCTTGGTCGTAACATTTTTTTAAAAATAAGGAGGAGGTTCCTGTCCTTTGTCAACGCCACAGTTTAAGGAAATTGCGGAGGTGTTTCGGAAATATTTGATCCCCCTGCTAAAATATTTTGATTCCCGGAACGTGACCATCCGGGTTGGCGATATACGTAAGCTCAGAGGAGTTAACCCATAAACTTTATTTTATTGGCAAGGAGAAAAATATGGAAGAGGCGGTAAAGAAAAAGAGTTTTTTAATAAAGATACTTATATCCAAATGGTTTATCATCACAGTACTGATCCTGTGCATTGGCGGGTATGCCACATGGTGGGGCATGCACTCATGGAAGGATTTTACTGCAAAAAAGGGTGGGCAAACCCATGAAATGCAATTCGCCCAAGAAACAGACGAAGCCCATGACACTCATAGCACGATAAACGACACAACTCATGCTGCCCAGACCATGCATCAGTCCGCCATGGAGAAACAAGATTCCCACACATCCACCCAGCATACGGCGGAAACCCAAGAGCATACAGGCTCTCACACGGCGTTTATTGACGCCAACGATGAGGATAAAGCGGATAGCCCTGCGCCAGCTACATCGGCAGGCGGACACGGGACGATGCATGCCGCGCCGGTGCGCACAGGCCCCCGCGGAGTTGCCTTTGTTGAGGCTTGCATCCAGCCCCTTGATCATGAGTTAAACCACAGATTCCTGGGATGGCGGCCCAATGACATCATCAGAATTGCCGATAATATTAAAAATTTGCAATTGGGTATTTTGGAAGTGACCCGCAGAACGGCTGTAGCACTAGCCGAAAATCTGTCACGGACCGGAAGAGCCGATGCCTATGTTCCCGGCCTGGAATATGCCATGAACTCATTTATGATCAAGCCCTCCGAATTTATGTTTCCCTCGGCTGAAAGCAAATATCAAGAGGGTTTGGACGAGTGGCGAAATTATCAGAACATGCTAAGAAGAGGAGAGGCCAGTTTTTACCGGCGGGTTGACAACCTGGTTCCTCTGCTTAAGGCATATGAAAGCATCTTGGGCAGTTGCGATGAAAATCTGGTCAAGGACTTGGGAAAGATCAGTACCTTTAAGGCTGATGATGTCTTTTACTATACAAAGGGTGTGGCCACCGCCATGGGTACCATCCTCGAGGCGGTAGCTCTGGATTTTGACGACACCCTCTCGGTTCAAGGCACGGAAGTACTCCATCACGCTGTTGAGGCCCTTCATCATGCCTCGCACATGGATCCCTGGATCGTTTTGGAGGGCAGCCCGGATGGCATACTCGCCAACCACCGGGCCAACACAGCAGCCTCCATAAGCCATGCTCGCTTCTATCTGGACGTGCTGTCCAGATCACTGACAGGCAACCTGTAACGCATTTTTACAAAGGGGCGTACGCAATCGCGCCCGCCTCATACCTCCCCTTTGAAAATATTTACCAATCAATAAATAGGCGATGGGGTCCAGAAACCTCATGCCTATGAAACAAAGAACATACTGAATATTTGATCTTATTTTTTTCGACGCCCTATATCATTAAATGGACTGTTCCTACCACCCGTGTGCAAGCCGTCATATATTTCCCCATGACTTCCAAAAAGATTAAGGCCCATAATCAAAATAAAACCTCCCATATGGTTTGCTTTTTCATCCGTCTTCTTCGTTGTGACAATGAGCACATATTTCAATATGCTCCCATTGTCACGCCTTGAATACGAATGAAAATTCTAAACCATATTTTGGAAGGTTTTATTCCGATCATGGGCCTAAGGAACTCGGAAAAAAATAACTCCTACATTTTGCTTGCCTTTTTATCCGTATTCTCTGTTGCGACTCAGGGCACATATTTCAAATATGCTATCTAACACCAGGCCTTAAATACGAATAAAAATTCGGCGCAACACTAACGGTGTTGATGTAACCATTGATAGCTATAATACCGAATGCCTATCTTAAATTTTTTATTCTGACCTGTTTCCTGTCTTATAAGGACACTTGAAGGATAGTTAATGACGCTTACTCTTAATCATTCCCGTTAGACTGACAACGCCATACAGCAAATAAATCGGTTAGAGTTTTCGGTCGTCTGATATATAGGATATAGGATGTGAGAATCTGATACTCGATCATCAAGTGATACTGATAGAATAACAATATACAAGTATTACAGTTTAAGGCGGGATTTCAGAATTATAAACGTTGAAGATAGTTTGATTATTTTTAAAAGCCCCCTGTTCAGTTTTTTGAAAAAGGGGACTTTTCTATAGTTAGAGCGATCCTACCGGAAGAATTGCTTTGCTGTATTGTTCGTTGAGAACTTCTGCCATAGCAAGATAAATAGCGCTCAGGCCGCAGATAATGCCTTCAAAACCGGCAATTACCCCAATAAGGTGTGAACCTGTCCAGTCTTTGACTGCAAGAAGAAAAAACAATACGGTCAGCGATGCAAAAACAAACTGAAGGCCTCTGTTCGATTTTAATGTTCCGAAAAACATGAACAGTGTAAACATGCCCCACATGAACAGATAGCAAGCCATAAATTTTGCAGGTGTCGGGTCTGCCCATCCGAGTTTGGGCAACAGAATAAGCGCAACCAGAGTCAACCAGAAATGGCCATAAGATATAAAAGCCGTAACGCCAAACGTATTACCTTTTCTAAATTCAAGAATACCGGCAATAATCTGGGCCAAACCGCCATAGAAAAGACCCATCGCCAAAATCATGGCACTGATTTCAAAAAAACCGGCATTATGAATATTTAAAAGCACCGTTGTCATTCCAAATCCCATTAGCCCTAACGGTCCCGGATTTGCCAAAGTTTCGTCTCTCATCTTTACTACTCCTGTTTCTAAATGATTAAAAATTATAAAAATAAAAACTATTAAATCATTCGTCTGCCAAGCTACCCGTAAGATTCAACGAAGGAGGGGGAAAGAATCAGTCAGGCGGTTAACAGCCGATTTCAACGCATATGTCATTCTTTAATTTAGTCTCTTTTATGAAACACCCTCCTGCCAGGCTGCCTGGTAGATTCCACAAGAAAAAAAGGGGGGAGGGAATCCGTCAGGCGGTTAACAGAATGGTTTCAAAGCATATGTCATTCCTTTTTAGTTTTTTTTAAAATACGCTTCTGCCAAGCTACCCGGAAGATTCCAAAGGAGGGGGGGGAGGAATCCGTCAGGCGGTTAACAGATAATTTTAAATCATATGTTATTCTTTTTTAATCTCTATTCGTACAAAACCTCAGCAGTAATAAATTATAAAAGCAAACTCACTCATCAAAATTGTAAAGTATGTATTAGCAAGCAGTGTGCCATCGACAATCATTCGGCTCTACCAAGCTGTTTTTTTGCTGTAAACAGTCAGCCCATCTACCTATTATCATAGTCTATATTTGGCATATTTTAATTCTGCTGAAAAAGAATATGTGGTGGGGGGAGGGATGTAAACGGGAAAAAAGAGTTTTCGGGCGAACATGACCCAAATAAAATAATAAAAACATAACTTATTGAAATAATACATGATAAATAGATGGGCGTTTTTGTCCCATTTTGAGCTGCGTTGAGCACGCTGGGCGCCCCTTTGCAATAAACTGTCCTGCGGGAGTAGGTGCCTAATAAATCGAATCTTGTCTGGGACAACCTATTATAGGACATGAAAAGACCCGACAAGTCTGGGTTGATAAATATATTGAGATGACAAGACTTAGTGATAACCATCCTCAGTATGATTTTGGGGCTTCCTTATTATTTGCGGTGCCGACAATTTCGTTAATGCTGCGCACACGCCTCCTTCTTTGTGGAAAGATGGGGCCTATAAAGCGCTTATGAGCCCATGGGACATCATTTTGCGATAAAGTGTTCTGCGGGAAATACCCAGTTTTTCAGCGGCATTTTCTCTGTGCCACCGGCACTGATTTAGGGCAGAAATGATAAGCTGTTTCTCAAAACGGGCAGCGGCATCTGTCAGCGGAAGCTCTACGTCTGAATCGGAAACGGTAATTACTCCTGGGGTGGCTTGGGGCGGAATTACAGGGGGGTCGATATCCGGGAGAGTCATAAAATCAAGACTATTGAAGGTAACGTACCTGCGAAGAACATTCTGCAGCTCCCTGACATTTCCGGGCCAGTGGTAATTGTATAGCGCTTTGATGTCTTTTCCGGGCAAGGTGTCAAAGTGATGGGGAGACTCCATCTGGCTGAAAAAATAATCGGCAAGGAGGGCAAGATCTTCTTTGCGTTCACGAAGGGGCGGGATATCAACCGGTATCACATATAAGCGGTAAAAAAAATCGCTGCGGAGCCTGCCTTTTTGAACCTCTTCCCATAAATTCTGGTTACTTGCAGCAACAATCCTGAAATCGGAATGAAGCACCTCGGTGCTCCCGACCGGCGAATACCCTCCCCCTTCTATTGCCCGCAGGAGCTTGACCTGCATGTTTAAGGAGAGTTCTCCAGCTTCATCAAGAAACAGGGTGCCGCCATTTGCATGGGAAAGAAAGCCCTTTTTATCACTATAGGCCCCGGTAAAGGCACCTTTTACATGACCAAAAAACTCATTTTCCAGAAGAGATTCAGAAATGGCACCACAGTTGACAGGGATAAACGGTGCTTTTTTTCTTTGGCTGGTATCGTGTATAGCTTTTGCAACCAACTCTTTTCCTACCCCTGATTCGCCGTGGATAACAACACTGTCAGAGCTGGCTGCCGCCCGCACAATGACATCATAGACATCCTGCATTTTTTGGCTTTTGCCGATAATATTGCAGAACTTGAAGCGCTCACCCATTGAGGACCGCAACATGGAATACTTTTGTTGGAGTTGTTCGGATTCACGCCTCATGGCGTCTTCTCGATTCTTGCGAAACGTAACATCCTGAAGCGTTGTCACTGCGCCTGTAATGTTGCCTTCATCGTCAAAAACAGGTGCCGCCAGAAAATATATATATCTTGATTTTCCGTTAAAATTTTCGAAAAAGTCTGTTGCTTCCCAGGCATTCGGCACAACGTCGGACTGTGCCGGATTTTTAGTGCCGTATTTTTCAAGAAATGTTTCGTAATCCTGATCTACAACAAGATCGGCCAGAATAGGCCGTTTTTTGGGATAAAAAACCTTCCACTGGTCGTCTGTGCCGACAATCTTTTCAGCGGGAATGCCGGTAAGAATTTCACAGGCTCTATTCCAGATCTTTACCTTGTGGTCAATCCCTATGGCGAACTGGGCAATCGGCGTATATTTAAGCACAATAAAACCCGGCCCTGAACATAGCTATTGTTACTATCGTTTTCAACTTTTCTATGGCGCTCAACATTTTTCCTGATATCTTTTAGATTATAACTCAAGGCCTAAAAGCCTAACAGGCTACATTTATAGCAGTTTCTATGGATTATGAAAAGTTGATTTTCCAATTGGTTAAACATTATACAAACACATCTTGATACAAAGGTAACAACAAAACCTATAAAAAAGCAGTGGTTATACAATAATTATATTACGTCTCCCACAACCCAGACAATATATCGGTCAGGTCTTGAATTGCAAAAAATTGACAATTTAAGACCCGACCCTGAATTCCAATTCCAAACGCCTACCAGCGCAAAGAAGAAAATATCATCACCATCGCTACGAAAAAAAGAGCTGATGAGAAAATCCGTGCGGTTTGAAGTGCAGTGACAGTGAATTGATTGGAACCGACTGGATCAGACAAACCTTTCGTAAATGGATCAGATAAAACTTTGGCAAAAATGAACAGTGCATAGATAGCACTGAATATTAGCTGAATTACGCTATTTCCAACGGCGACAAACCAACGATTTATAACTTTTTCAGTAGACATTTGGGACCCCCCCCTTTTTTTGTTGAACATTCCTGAAGGATAAACTACAAGTTCAGTCGCCCGGGGAGAAAAGTGCTAAGCACCTGTGGAGCTCAATCTATATTAAAAACCAAAGTGTGTTCAAAAATATGCGATCCCCCCCGGATCGACCGCAACACTCTTCCGGTCTTAACCTTATATATAGATTGGTTATAAATATTTATTCTAAATATTTATGGTTCTATATTGATAAATCTTGTCACGCCTCTTACAAGGTCCAATAAACAATTTTGATATATCGTGCTTTAATACTCTTATGACCCATAATGATTGACCGGCAAGGGAAAGTCAAGAATTAATTTTTCAAAAAATATATTAAATAAGGAACACCAAAAGCTGATGTCCCAAAAAAATGATTTTGTTCCAGGATACTTTGAAAAATAGTCAGTTATATGCTAACTAATTCCTGTATAAAAACAGCTCAAGGGTACTGCAATGAAACTTGAAGAACATGCAAAACATACCGAAGAACTTTTTGGTATACCAGGAGAAGATATACACAAATGGCTTGATGGCTTTTTTGATGCAAGTGCATTTGATAAACTGCTTGCAGGGCAAAGACCGGCTGGCTATGACCCGTATTCTCATAGAAAATTTCGTCATTGCGTTGAGGGTTTAGAAGAAGCTTATGAAAAATTTGAGGGCAAATATACGCGAGAAGAAATTAAAAATATATTTGAAACACATATAAAAGATGACTACCAAGGTTATCTCCCCAAAAGAGAAGATTTTGAAAACGATACGTTCACAGAAAAATATCACATTGCTACAGAAGCTGATGATGAAAAAATATTGAGTTTTGAAGAACTTACCGATTACTTTCAAGGTAAATCCTACAATTATCAAAAAAAGAAAACCGAAAAATATTCCGATAGTTTCGCTATTCGTATTGTGTTGCCAACTGTATTTGCGCTGATACTGTTCATCAGTTATATATTCTTGTACGTGGTCCCAGTCTTTGAAAATAACATGCTAAACCAGAAAAAACTGATGGTAAAGGAGCTGACAGCAACAGCAGCAAGCGTAATTACGCACTATCAAGTATTAGAAGAAAGGGGGGAACTTTCCCCTGAAGAGGCCAAACAGCGCACTATAGATGAAATAAAAACGATGCGCTATGACAGCCAAAATAAAAATTACTTTTTTATCATTGATATGACTCCTAAAATGATCGTACACCCCTATCGTCCAGAGCTGACAGGCAAGGATCTGAGCAACTATACCGACAAAGAAGATAAAAGCGGCAGAAAACTATTCATTGAGTTCGTTCGTATCGTAGAATCCAATGGAGAGGGATATATAACATACAATTGGCAATGGAAAGATGACCCAAACAAAACGGCTCCGAAGCTATCTTATGTAAAAGGAATTCCTGAAAGAGGTTGGATTATTGGTACAGGTGTCTATATCAAAGATATCGAAGATGAAATTGAAACTTTGAAGATGAATATTTTCAAAATTTTTGGCGTTATTACTGACGGGCTCATTATATTAATAGTCTATTTTCTCATACAAAGTAAACGTGATGAAACCGACCGTAAAAGGGCTGAAGCAGGTCAAAAAGAAGTTAAAGATCGCTATCGGGCTCTGGTCGAATCTTCAAATGAGGGCTACCTTTTAGCTGTGGACGGAAGAGTTATATATTCAAATTTCAAGTTGCAACAAATGTTGGGATATACTTCTGAAGAGCTTTATCAAACCGACATCTGGAATATTATATTCCCTGATGTAGAAAATAACAGCAAATTAAAAGAACATCTAACCAATCTATTTAAAAACGACGCTGATTCCGGAGAGTTTGAAGCTATAGCTGCCGATTCTGTTGGAAATCATCTTGATGTTATTATTACAACATCTCGCATATTCCTATCTGAAAAACAGGGGCATGTTATTTCTTTACGTCCTATCATTATTCGTAAAAGCTATCTTGGGGTTGAAACCGCCAAAAGTATTGCGACTGATTATAAACCAATTCATGATTCTCTTATAAAAGAAATCAGAGAGAGTAATAGAATTGGGCATGTTGTCCAAAATATGAATAAGCTACCTGGAATTATACGAAAAATGATTGATACAGGTGCTAAGCCGGAAGCACTCTGTATGGTGATTGGTACGACTTATGATGAAGTTATAGTCCGTTGCATCGAACTGTCAATAGAGGAAATCGGTCAACCACCGGTCACGTTTGCATTCCTTTCTCTGGGTAGCAATGCACGGCATGAAATGACCATGTCCTCAGACCAGGACAATGCAATCATTTTTGAAGATACCACACAAGCACCTCCAGACAAGATAAGGGTATATTTCCTGAAACTTGGAGATAGGATCTGCAGCAAACTCAATTCCGCCGGTTATGATTTCTGTCCGGGGGGCATTATGGCTTTAAACCCCAAATGGTGTCTTTCTGAAAAAGAATGGCATAAGAGATTGAAAAATGTAATGAACGCCCCAACGCCTGACGGGTTTCTTGAGTTTAATGTATTCTTTGATTTGAAATGCACTTATGGCAATTCGGATTTAGCAAACTCAATACATTCACAAATTCAATTGTTAATGCAGGAATATCCTCTATTTATCAGTTACTACGCGCAAAACGCGTTAATATATAAACCGCCTCTTAACGTTTTTGGCGGTTTGAAAACTGAACTTCAAGATGGCACAAGAACCTTGAATCTTAAAGATGCACTACGCCCGATTGAGATCTTCTCAAGAATTTATGCCTTAAAGCATGGCATTGATAATCCAAGTACGATTAAAAGACTGAAGGAAATTAGAAAAAAGGAAGATATCCCCGAAGAATTCTACAAAGTAGCTGTATACATATTCAATAATATATGGCAGTTAAGGTTTTTTAATCAAATTTTTCAACATACCAGTTTGCGCAAAGTAAATGATGAATTAGACATTGAAGAACTCAATGATTTAGAAGTTGAACATCTAAAACAAGTTATCTCCAGGATCTCAATGTTTAGAAGACAAATCAGTCTTGATTTCTTAGGAAGAATTACAACCGACTTGTAAATATAACCCCCAACGTTGCATAGAATTTTCAAGTCCGTAAAATATTAGTGTCTTTATGCAAGCGTTTCAACTGAAACGCCTCATAGATAGAATTATGATAATTTCAGCATCTATCATCCTTGGTCAGCTACAATCTAATATCAGCTTGGCAGAATCCTGATTTGGCGTGGATGCTCTTCCGTTTTTAATATTATCAGCAAGTTGCATTCACCAAAAATTGCTGATATGTTTAGCTTTCATCCAAAAATAAAAACAATAAAAAAATAATGACATAGAAATAAAACAAAATGAAAAAAAATAATAAAAAATTTACATCGAGTATAGTAATACCAACGGTATTGGCCATAGTAATGTTTATTGTTTCGTTTTATGCAATTATTATCCCAATGTTTGAGCAGAGCATAATGGATCGAAAAAAGGAAATGATTCATGAATTAACGAATACGGCCTGGAGTGTTTTGTCTGAATATAATGATGCGTACAAAGCCGGTAAGATAACAAAGGACGAAGCTCAAGCTTTAGCTGCCGAGGAAGTAGGCAAGATGAGGTATGGAAGTGAGCAAAAAGATTATTTCTGGATTATTACCACCGATCCTGTAATGATTAATCATCCATATCGATCGGACTTAAACGGGAAAGACCTGGTTAATTTCACAGACAAACATGGAAATAAATTATTTGCTGATGCAGCCAATTTAGTAAATGAAAAAGGCGAGGGGATAATTGAATACTATTGGCAATGGAAAGATGATGATTCACGCGAAGTGCCGAAGTTGTCCTATGTAAAAGCCTATCAGGAGTGGAACTGGATAATTGGTACCGGTATATATCTTGATGATGTAAGGCAGGAAATAAAGAAATTGCGAAATCAGTTGTTAAGAATATCAATTCTTATTATTTCTGTTATTACTATAATTCTTATTTATGTATTAAGGCAAACCAAAATAATTGAAGAAAAACGTAAAGATGCTGTAAACAAATTAACGTTATCCAACCAGAAATATAAAAGCCTGGTGGGTGCATCAACCGAAGGAACCTTAATGGTAGTTGAACGTAAGGTTGTATTTGCCAATAATAAATTTATTAACTTGCTCGACAATGAAACCGAGTCGCTGGTTGGAACCGATTTTTCAGAACTGTTTAAACTAAGCTGGGATGAAATGGTTTCAGGGATTGAAAACCCCAATAAAACACATGCGTTTGAAACCGAGCTTTTAAAATATAAAGCAGGTTACCACCATGTTGTAGCTTATGTAACACAGGTTGAACAGTCGGGTAGTAAAGCATACATAGTTGTTATAAAAAATATTACCGAAAAGAAAAGACTTAGGCTTGATACCCAGAAATTGTCCGAGGATGTTCAGCTTTCGCTTCAATTAATGAACCAGCCGGTCAAAAATCTGGTAAATGAAAATATTTATTGCGATATAAACACACCGATAATTAAAGTTCTTGAGCTAATGAACAACAAGCGTAGCGAAATTGTAAGTGTAAGAAGCAGCGATGAAACAGTTGGCGTTGTCACTGATAAAGATATCCGAAGTCGTTTAATAAATCATGAAATTACTATGGATAGCCCGGTTGTAAAGTTAATGACATCGCCGGTAGTTAGTATAAACCAGGGAGCATTACTGTACGAAGCGGTACTATTATTTAAGGAGCATGGTATTTCGCACCTTATGGTTACAAATAATAACAATAGGATTTATGGTAACATTAGTTATCTTAGATGCCTTGAAATGCAGAATAACCCACTAACACTTTTAATTCAGGAAATACAAAACTGTAATGTTATCAGTAAGATTAGAAACATTTACAATACCGTACCTGTACTAATACAGGCAATATTTACCAGTACCGATAATATTAGCAGTGTATCACGTATAATTACTTCAATAGCTGATGCCATAAATAAGCGAGTGATAGAAATGGCAATAGCCGAAGTTGGGCAACCGCCTTGTGAGTTTGCATTTTTAGCCATGGGGAGCGAGGGGCGAGGGGAACAAACACTTAAAACCGACCAGGATAATGCTATAATTTTTGCAGAACAGTCTAATGATAATAAAAAATACTTTTTAAGCCTGTCGGAGACTATAAATGAAAACCTGCATAAGATTGGCTATGCACGGTGCGAAGGTGATCTAATGGCAGGTAATCCTGAATGGTGCAACCACATTGATGAGTGGAAGCATATATTTTCAGAATGGATTAATAACCCTGTTACGTTAAATGTTCTCGATAGCTCTATCTTTTTTGACATGCGTATGGTTTATGGAAGTAAGCAGTTGGTTTCAGAGCTAACTGATTTTGTATATGAAGAATTAGAGGGTAAAAATGAATTCTTTAGCCAGTTGGTTAAGACAGTAGCCGATAGTACACCGGTATTCGGTAAAAAACGAGTTGATATTAAAAAGTTCCTGTTACCAATTGTCGGGTATTTAAGAACCAAAGCATTGTTTTATTCTATAAAACAAACAAATAGTATGATGCGGTTAAATTATTTGATGGCATATGATTTAATTTCCGAAAGCAAGGCTGAAGAAATTGAAAAAATGTATAACTTTCTGATGCATCTGCGAATAAAGTGGCAGGTAAGCCTCATACTGGACAGTGATTGGCCAACGAACACAATCTCGTTAACGAATCTTACAGCAATAGAGCAGGAGACGCTTAAAAATATAATTAAAGAGGTTCTCAAATTACAGGAAGAACTGCAATCAATGCTTCAATCAAAACACTAGTTCGAATACTTTTTAGGATATAATATGAATCAGGACTATTTTTTATTTTTATCAAACATTGAGCCTTTTTCTTTGTTACCTAAAAAAGAAATTAAACATATAGCAGATTTGATTCAAGTTGAATTATACGATGAAAAAAAAATATTGTTTCGTCAGGGAATATCCAAACTAGAAAAATTATATATTTTAAAAGAAGGAACAGCAGAGCGTTTTTATGAAGATATAGATCAAAAAATAATAAGAGATGCTCTACATAAAGGTGAAGTTTTTGGTGGGATATCAATTATTTTAAATGAATCTGTTGTTATAAGATCGTTGGAAATAGATGATAATACGTCTTTTTATACAATTCCTAAAAACGCTTTTTTGTCTTTATGTGATAAATATGACGATTTTAAATATCATTTTACTAATATATTCGGTAAAAGAATGCTTGATAAAACATATTTAAATCTAATTAGACAAAAAAAAAGCGATAAAGAACAGTCTATACAATTTTTTAGTAATTCCATATCAAGCGTTATAAGACGGAATATACTTTTCTGCGGTGCAAACAATTCTATAAGAGATGCCGCAATTCTAATGAAACAGCACAAATGTGGATCAATTCTGATAAAACAGGAAGGCAGATATATTGGTATAACCACAGATCAGGATTTTAGAAATAGAGTTGTAGCTGCAGATTTAAATATTTCAAATCCTATCTCCGATATAATGTCCTATCCTTTAATAAGCATTTCGGACCATTCAAGTGTCTTTGAAGCTTTCATAAAAATAATGAAAACAGGAGTAAAACATTTAGCGGTAATAAACAATGAAAATGATGCAATCGGGGTGATTTCAAATAGTGATCTTATAAATGCTCAAGGAAAACTTCCTTTTTTATTTATAAAAGAAATAAATAAAGCTGTATCTTATGAAGAAATATCAAAAAAACAAAAAGAGCTTCCTCAAAGCATATATACTTTAATAAATGAAGGCGCTAAAGCTCAGAATGTAAATAACTTTGTTACTGCAATAACAGATGCGATTTTAGAAAAGTTGATAAACTTTGCGATAGATGAATTGGGACAACCTCCTGTCAAGTTTGCTTTTATGGTTATGGGAAGCGAAGGAAGAAAAGAACAAACGCTTAAAACAGATCAGGATAATGCTATTATTTTTGAAGATGTCAATGAAGAAGAATTGGAGTCTGTAAACGCATATTTTTTGAAATTAGGCGATCTCGTATGTAACATGCTAGATAAAACCGGATATGATTTTTGTGAAGGTGATATAATGGCAAAAAATCCAAAATGGTGTCAGCCTATTTCCATATGGAAAAAGTATTTCAAAGACTGGGTTTATAACGCGGGACCTGAAGCTCTTCTCCAAACAAGCATTTTTTTTGATTTTCGCTTTGGATATGGGGATATTAGTTTAGTAAATGGACTTAGAGATTCTCTTTTTAATTTTTTGGATGACCGAAAAGGTTTTTTTAGTAATCTGGCTGAAAACACATCTAACTTTAGATTGCCTATAGGCTTTTTTGGTAATTTTATTGTTGAATCTAAAGGTAAATTTAAAAATACTTTTGATATTAAATGGGCAATGATGCTTGTGGTGGATTTTGCAAGAATATATGCTCTCAAAAATAAAATATCTGCTACAAATACGATGGAGCGACTTGAGCTGTTATCTAAAAAAAATGTAATAAGCGAATCCGATTATAATGAAATAAGCCATTCTTACAGCTATATGATGAATTTAAGATTTACAAATCAAATACATGCACTCATCAATGAAGGCGGAGAACCGAATAATAACATTAATCCTAAAAAGCTATCAAAAATAGACCAGCAGACATTAAAAGAAATATTTAAGAAAACAGAAAAAACAAGGGCAAAACTTCAACTGGATTTTTTGAAAGTAATTTAAAAGACACAAAAATAAAAGAATTGGTTTTGGGGGTGAAAAATCCGAACTCACCGATCTGAGGAGAGGCATATCTTCCGGTTTGTAATCAATAATGGCTTGAACTTCGTCTGATGATTCTTTTGGTTCTTCCAACAAAAGCGGCTGTCCGTCATCTTGAGAGTGATATTCCAGACTGAGTCGATGTTTTTCGACTTCAATATGGCTATCGATGCTTTTACTGGCAAGCAGATAGCGCAGATAAATGATCCAAAGTCCTACGCAGAAGAGAATTACTACCAGTGCTATAAATACCCATTTGTACTGAATGAAAAAATCAATCCCAATGTGCCCCAGATAGGTGAGCATGTTGGGAATAATCCAGTATGAAATCACGCCAATGAATACCAAAAAGCCGATGTTGAAAATATTCATACGGCCGATGCGGTCTAAAAGCGACTCCAACTTAGTTTCAGTGCCTGACTCATTTACAAGTCCTGACTCGGTTTTCGCCACTTTATCACCATGAAAAATCACCAGATACGCTTGGACGACAAATGCAAAGAGCATCATCACCCCGATGGGAATACAGATGGCAGCCACGAACCAAGCCCGAAAGGGAAACGGTACGTCCTTGGTATTCAGTTGTACCGTGTACTTTTCAAGGGGACCAAATACCTTCTCAAAATTCTGTTTGTTAAAATCGCTTAGATTATCTCCACTGGATTCGTGTATGACATTACCTTGGTTATCGAGGACCTGAAGGATGGATTGTTTGCCTGCAGTCATGGCCGCCAGGGCAAAAATTTCGATTTCAAGCAAAAAAAGGCCCACAACAATGATAGTAAAAAGGCCCTTGTTTTCCTGCAATAGGTTGGTGATTCGAGATGATTTCACGGCATTACTTTTCTTAACACTGGCATTTTGGCCAAATTATACATAGGGAATAAGAATTAATTTTATTAATTTCAAAAAACTGTCGATGCCATTTAATTCTTATCATTTTAGCTGTGTCTTTCCACATCAAAATTAATGCATGCTATTTTAAATTTAAAAAGGTGGGACAAACTGAAGTCCCACCCTGTAATGCTTTCTTACACAGCTTTACATCGCTGTAGAACAAACGCCTGCTGACAGGAACTCTCTGTTCATACGAGCAATATTAGTAATTTCAATGTTTTTAGGACATGATGCTTCGCATTCTCTTTCGTTTGAGCAGTTGCCGAAGCCGCAACTATCCATAGTTCTTACCATAGCCAATGCGCGTTTAGCTGCTTCAGGTCTACCCTGGGGAAGCAGAGCAAGATGGGAAATCTTAGCGCTGACAAAAAGCATTGCAGAAGCATTCGGGCATGCAGCAACACATGCGCCGCAACCAATACATTCTGCTGCATTCATGGCAAGTTCACCGGTTTCATAGGTAACCGGAAAAATATTTGCGTCGGGAGCACCCCCGGCTTTAGCAGTGATATAACCGCCGGCCTGGATGATCTTATCAAAGGCGCTTCTATCCACAACAAGATCTTTTACGACCTTAAACGCTTTTGCTCTGAAGGGTTCAATAAATACGGTGTCGCCATCTTTGAAACGTCTCATGTGAAGCTGGCAAAGGGTAGTACCTTTTTCTTCTCCGTGAGCATACCCGTTTACAACCTGGCCGCACATTCCGCAAATCCCCTCGCGGCAGTCATGATCAAAGGCAATGGGCTCTATTCCCTTAATTGTAAGATCATCATTCACGATATCAAGCATTTCCAGAAAAGAAGCATCCGTAGAAATATGTTTTGCTTGATAGGTCTCAATTTTGCCTTTTTTCTCACCCTGTTTCTGGCGCCAGACCTTTAGTGTTAGATTGATAAATTTTTCTTCCATCACTTGTAGCTCCTTTGCGTTAATTTCACACTTTCAAAAACAAGTGGCTCTTTGTTTAATATAGGATCTTTGCCCTCACCGGCATATTCCCAGGCAGCTACATGGCAGAAGTTTTCATCATCTCTCTTGGCTTCGTTTTCTTCTGTCTGGGACTCTTCCCTGAAATGGCCGCCACAGGATTCTTCACGGGTCAGCGCATCACGAGCCAGAAGCTCGCCGAATTCAAGGTAATCAGCAAGTCTGTAGCCTTTTTCCAGAGTCTGGTTAAAATCTTTGCTGCTTCCTGTGACATTAACATTCTGCCAGAATTCTTCACGCAGTGCGGAAATTTTCTGAATCGCTTCTTTCAGCCCTGCTTCATTACGGGCCATGCCGCAGTATTCCCACATATAATGACCAAGCTCTTTGTGAATATCATCAACGGTTCTCTTGCCGTTAATGTTCATAAGCTTGTTCAATTTCTCATTAAGCTGTTTCTCTGCATCTTTAAACGCCTGGTGAGACGTGTTTACATCTGCCAGAGACTGGGTTGCAAGGTATCCGCCAATGGTATAGGGAAGAACAAAATAGCCGTCTGAAAGGCCCTGCATCAGTGCACTTGCGCCAAGACGGTTTGCGCCGTGATCGGAAAAGTTTGCGCCGCCCAAGCAAAAAAGGCCGTCACGGGATGTCATAAGGTTATAATCAACCCAGGTACCGCCCATTACATAATGAATGGCAGGATAGATTTTCATGGGCACTTTATACGGATCTTCGTCCTGGATCTTATCGTACATCTGGAAAAGGTTGCCGTATTTAGCTCTGATGACATCTTCTCCGTCACGGTTGATTGCATCGGTAAAATCCAGATATACGGCAAGGCCTGTGTTTCCAACGCCTCTTCCTTCATCGCACGCCAGTTTTGCATTACGTGAAGCCACATCGCGAGGAACAAGGTTACCGAAACTTGGATATTTACGCTCCAGGTAGTAATCCCTTTCGTTTTCAGGGATCTGATCCGGACTACGGTTATCGCCGGCTTTCTTTGGCACCCATATTCTACCGTCATTTCTAAGACTTTCACTCATAAGTGTCAGTTTAGACTGGTAGTCTCCATGCACGGTAATACATGTGGGATGGATCTGGGTATAACAGGGATTGGCAAAGGCTGCGCCTTTTTTGTATGCTGCCCAGCATGCAGAGACATTGGAATGCATACCACTGGTAGACAGAAAGTATACATTGTCGTATCCGCCTGTAGCCAGAACGACTGCATGGGCTGAATGACTTTCAATTTCTCCGGTTACCAGATCACGGCAAATAACACCCCTGGCGCAACCGTCTATAACAACGATGTCAAGAATATCTTTTCTTGGGTACATCTCTACACCGCCAAGACCGATCTGACGGCTTAGCTGACCATAAACACCGAGAAGTAACTGCTGCCCCGTCTGCCCTCTGGCATAAAAGGTACGTGAAACCTGGGAACCACCGAAGGAACGGTTGGCCAGAAGCCCACCGTATTCTCTTGCAAAGGGAACACCTGTGGCAACACACTGGTCAATAATGTTGTTGGCATTCTGGGCAAGACGGTAGACATTTGCTTCTCTTGCACGGTAGTCGCCGCCCTTGATTGTATCATAAAAAAGATTATATACGCTGTCGCCGTCACCAGGATAATTTTTTGCTGCGTTGATACCGCCCTGGGCTGCGATACTGTGCGCTCTTCGCGGAGAGTCCTGGATGCAGAAATTTTTTACATGATACCCAAGATCTGCCAACGTTGCCGCGGCTGAACCGCCGGCAAGTCCTGTGCCCACAACGATAATTTCAAATTTTCTTTTATTTGCAGGATTGACTCTTTTTAAATCAAATTTATATCGATCCCATTTGCCCTCGAGAGGACCTGACGGAACATTGGAATTTAATTGCATGTATCCCCCTGATTAATTGATAGTTATAGCTATGATATCATATTAAAAGCGATTGGAATTAAACCGAATCCTGCTCCGACAATCACACTAAAAAGTATACCAAACCCTCGAACGATAGGCATATACTTCGGATGACTGGCGCCAAAGGACTGGAAAGCACTCCAAAAGCCGTGATTTACATGAAAAGCCACCACTACCATGGACACAATATAAAACGCAAGATACGCAGGCTTGGCAAAAACCCCGGCTGTGACATCAAAGGTAGTTAAGGTGGAATGGTCGGCAAATTTCATAGACACAAGATGAACTACTATAAAAACCAATATAAAAAGACCTGTGTAGGGCATGGTTGCCGATGCCAATGTCCGGCCGCCGGCGTTACTTTTCTTTTTATATCTAACAGGTCTTGCAGCAAGGTTTTGAAAATAGAGAATAAGTGCCGTACCGATATGAATCAGGGCAAAAATAATCAAACCCGCTTCTGCGATGTGGATAAGGACCCCAAGTGCATGAAGATGCTCAACATAAGCATTAAAAGCATCTTTTCCGCCATAAACAAACAGGTTTCCAATGAGGTGACTTGTCAGGAAGAGGCAGAAAGCGAGACCGGTTACTGCCATAAACTGCTTCTTGGCTATAGAGCAGCTAAAAGTTCGTACCAGCCAGTTCATAATTTAATCCTTTCTAAATTCGGCATCAATACATAACCTATTAAAAATATTATGCAATATTGCCTTAAATTTCAATAAAATTAAATACTAAATCGTATTCAGCGAAAAAGTGCCAATTTTTTTTATTCCTCCTTTTATCCCTCCTTTTTTGTCTAATATTGTTAATAATATATACCCATTGTAATACCAATCAAATACCAAGCCCTGTCGAATGCAAACGAACTAAATAAGCTTAAAATGTATAAACAATACATGTTGAATTGTCAATATAAAATTTCCAAATTATCTTTCTATAATTTTGCTAATATTTTCAAAGACTTCAACTTCGTTATCACGCCTTCAACACGCTGTTTTTAATGAGTTTTCTAATACGATTCTAATACCGTATTTATTCATCCAAAGGCCATGAAAATTTTAGAACAATTATTATTCCAACGCGTTCATCTGGGCTTCATTGACAGCCACTGCCGCCATATTGACAATATCTGAGACATCATCTGCACGCTGCAGCACATGGATGGGTTTCTTCATACCCATGAGGATGGGGCCGACAGCAACAGCGCTCCCCAGTTTGGCCAGCATTTTATAGGTGATATTACCTGATTGCAGGTCTGGGAAGATAAAGATATTTGCGTCTCCCTTGAGATTTGAGAAGGGATATTGATTTTTGACAATTTCCGGGTCTAAAGCGACGTTAGCCTGGATTTCCCCGTCTACCGTCAGCTCCGGTGCCCATTCCTTGACCAAAGCAGTTGCTTTTTTCACTTTCAGGGTTAGTGGATGCTGGACGCTGCCGAAGTTGGAAAAGGAGAGCATGGCAACACGTGGTGTGATATCAAAATGCTGTGCCTGTTCAGCAGCCAGGATGGCGGTTTCGGCCAACTCTTCTGCAGTCGGTTCAATGGTAACGGTCGTATCGGCACAAAAGACCACCTTTTTTTTGAATACCATCATATACAATCCATGCACTTTGGACAAACCTTCCTTTTTGCCAATCACCTCCAGAGCCGGCAGGATGACATCAGGATAATGGGCATTGATACCGGAAAGCAGGGCATCCGCATCGCCTTGGTCCACCATGACGGCGCCGAAATAATTTCTATCCTCCCGCAGACGACGGCGGGCATCATAGCGTG
This sequence comes from uncultured Desulfobacter sp., assembly GCF_963666695.1. Lineage (GTDB taxonomy): Bacteria > Desulfobacterota > Desulfobacteria > Desulfobacterales > Desulfobacteraceae > Desulfobacter. The sequence continues at coordinate 4,940,644 of NZ_OY762947.1, read as the reverse complement.
TCATGCCCTTGCGTTGCCGTTTGGTAAAAAGTATTTCCGCATAAATGTCGAGTTTTTCACTTTTGCGGGGGTTGATAATTTCCGTGTCGCGCAGATCAATATTGAGGGCTTTGGCTTTTTCGCGAATGACTTTTTCGTCGCCGATGAGAATCGGGGTAGCAATTTTTTCATCCAGAAGCACCTGTACCGAACGCAGAACTTTATCTTCATTGCCTTCCGGGAAAACCACCCGCTTAGGCGCTGCTTTCGCTTTGTTGATTATGGTACGCATAATCTCTTTTGAGCGCCCCTGCAGTGCTTCCAGATGTTCTACGTATTTCTCCATGTCAAGAATGGGTTTACGGGCGACGCCGGAATCCATGGCGGCCTGTGCAACGGCGGGTGCAATGTGCAACAAAACCCGCGGATCAAAGGGTTTGGGAAGAAGATATTCCCGCCCGAATTTAATTTCATTGTTGCAGTAAGCCCGGCGCACCGAATCCGGAACATCTTCTTTTGCCAATTGGGCAAGGGCATGGACTGCCGCCAGTTTCATCTCTTCATTAATGGCGCTGGCATGGGTATCCAAAGCACCACGAAAAAGAAATGGAAAGCACAGGACATTGTTTACCTGGTTATTGTAGTCAGAGCGTCCGGTGCCGATGATAACATCACCCCGCACCGCTTTTGCATCGCTTGGAGTGATTTCAGGATCAGGATTGGCCATGGCAAAAACGATGGGATCTTTAGCCATGGTGCGCAGCATGTCGGTGGTAAGCGCCCCTTTAACTGAAACCCCGAAAAAAATATCCGCACCTTTCATAGCATCTTCAAGGGTACGGGCATCCGTCTCCAGAGCCAAACGCTCCTTGTACGGATTCATACCCACAGTGCGGCCTTTATATATGACACCTTTAGAGTCACAGAGGACAAGGTTGTTTTTGTTAATACCCATGGAGATCAAAAGGTTGGCGCAGGCAATACCAGCGGCTCCGGCCCCGTTAAAGACAATCTTGACGTCTTCAATCTTCTTTTCAACGAGCTCGAGGGCATTAATCATGCCGGCAGCGGCAATAATCGCGGTTCCGTGCTGGTCATCATGAAACACCGGAATATTCATTGTTTTTTGCAGTTCTTCTTCAATGTAGAAGCACTCCGGGCCTTTGATATCTTCAAGGTTGATGCCGCCAAAGGTTGGCTCAAGCAGTTGCACGGTACGGATCAGTTCATCCGGATCCTCGGTATTCAGTTCAATATCAAAAACGTCGATATCGGCAAAACTCTTGAACAAAACGCCTTTGCCCTCCATAACCGGCTTACCGGCAAGCGCCCCGATATTTCCGAGACCGAGTACTGCCGTACCGTTGGAAACAACAGCCACAAGATTCCCCTTGGTGGTATACTCATAGGCCATTCCCGGTTCTTTTTTAATTTCCAAACAGGGTTTGGCCACTCCCGGACTGTAAGCAAGAGACAGATCCCTGCTTGTTGCACATGGTTTGGTGGTGATAACCTCAATTTTACCTTTACGGCCACTCCGGTGATATTCCAGAGGATCAGTAAATTTTACCATTGTTCCTTCCTTTATTGTGATCAGACAGGTGAAGGGATTGTAAGGTGCCGTTCCGGTATTAATGCACACCTGGTAACATCTTTAATCCGGATACGATCTGTTATTAATTATCGCATCTATAAATTTCTTTGCTTAAAGTTGATAAATAGCTCTATTTTTTAGATTTTGTCAAGATCCAAACATTGTTTAGACAAGTGATTTGCATACCTGAACGTTATGAAACCCAACCTTGCAGGAATTCAACCGTATGGAAACAACAGGTCATAAAATGTTTAATTTGGGTCAAAAGAAAACAGGGCCCATGCATTTTTTATCTTAGGTATATTGTTAAATTTTACTAAGATTTAACATAAAACAGGAGAGTCCGCAAAATAAAGACAGGCATTTCAAATCTATCTCCGATTAAATAAAAGCCAACTTAAAACCAGGGCGGTTAAAAATGCTTGACACGAAGGGCCTGCTTAATTAGGTCTATCTAGTTTTACAACCCCATTTAACAAAGGAAGAGTACCCATGAAACAAAAACACCTTGTACTTGCTGTACTTGTCATTATCCTATCGATGCTTCCGGTATCAGGGGCCATGGCGGCAAACGTTTACAAAATCGGAGGTATTTTCTCGGTTACCGGCAGGGCCTCGTTTTTGGGAGATCCTGAAAAGAAAACCATGGAAATGATGGTTGAACAGATCAATGCGGCCGGCGGCATTGACGGACATATGCTTGAGGCGGTGATTTATGATTCCGAAGGAGATCCTGCCAAAGCAGTCTCCGCCGTCAACAAGCTGATCCACAAAGACAAAGTCATCGCCATCATTGGTCCCTCCACCACCCCCACCACCCTTGCCATTGTTAATTTCACCAAGCGCGCCAAAGTGCCTTTGATCAGCTGTGCCGCAGGTGTCAAGATCACCACCCCGGTAGATCCCTGGGTATTCAAAACCGCCCAGAGTGATTTACTGGCCGTGACTGCCGTTTACCAGCAGATGAACGCCGCCGGTATAAAAAAAATAGGTATCCTCACGGTATCCAACGCCTATGGCGAAAGCGGAAAAAAACAGCTTTTGGGCCAGGCGGAAAAATTCGGCATCCAGGTGGTATTAAATGAAAGCTTTGGCGCCAAAGATACCGACACTACGCCCCAGCTGGCTAAAATCAAGGCAGCCGGTCCAGACGCCATTGTGTGCTGGGGAACCAATCCTGGGCCTGCCGTGGTGGCAAAAAATGCAAAACAGCTTAAAATAGACATCCCGCTGTACCAGAGCCACGGGGTGGGGTCACCCAAATTCATTGAACTGGCCGGGGATGCAGCCAACGGCAATATCCTGCCCACCGGCAAAATTTTAGTAACCAGCCTTCTGGATGATTCCGACCCCCAGAAAAAAGTACTTGAAGATTATCAAAAAGCCTATCAAAATAAATTTTCCGGAAACGTATCAGGGTTTGGCGGGTATGCCTATGATGCCGTGAACCTTCTGGCCGGCGCATTAAAAGGCAGCAGCGGAGACAAGCAAAAAATCCGGGACAACCTGGAAGCCACCAAGGGCTATGTGGGTGCCACGGGAGAATTTAACTTCACCCCCCAGGACCATAACGGTCTCTCCCCGGACGCCTTTGTCATGGTGGAGATCAAAAACGGCACTTGGACATTATTAAAATAGCAAGAGGTATTCATGCAGGAAATTGTCCAGTATCTGTTTTCAGGTATTACCACGGGCGCCGTATATGCCGTGATCGCCGTGGGGCTGTCCATGCTGTACAGCTCCACGGAATTGATCAATTTTGCCCATGGGGAGTTTGTCATGATCGGCGCCCTTGCCATGGTGACGCTGTGGGTGCGCTTAGGGCTTCCGCTCCCCCTGGCCGTGGCATGCGCCGTGACCGCCGGGTGTGTGTTAGGGCTGGTGTTTGAGCGGCTCGCCATCCGTACGGCCAGGAATCCCCAGCCAATTACCCTGATCATTATTACGGTGGGGGCAAGTATCTTCCTGAAAGGTGTGGCCATGATTGCCTGGGGAAAAGATCCGTTCAGCATGCCCTCTTTTTCCAGCCATGAATCCATTGAAATTTTTGGTGCCGCCCTTCTACCCCAGAGCATCTGGATCGTCACCGCGGCCTTGGTGCTTGCAGGCGGCATCCATCTGTTCCTGAAACAAACACTCACCGGCAAAGCCATGGTGGCCTGTGCCGTCAACAAAAAGGCGGCCTGGTTGTCGGGCATCCCGTCTGAAAAAATGGGAATTTTGGCCTTTGGCATCAGCGCCGGCTGCGGTGCGGTGGCAGGAATCTTCATTGCCCCCATTACCATGAGTTCCTATGACATGGGCACACTCCTGGGGATTAAAGGATTTTGTGCCGCCATGATCGGTGGGCTTGGCAGTCTGTGGGGGGCCTTTGCCGGGGGATTGCTTCTGGGCATCCTGGAATCTTTGGGTGCGGGCCTTATCTCATCGGGTCTGAAGGATGCCATAGCTTTTGTGCTCCTGCTTCTGATTCTTTACATCCGGCCGGGCGGACTGTTCGCGGCCAAAGATGCCAAGCGGTTTTAAATTAACGCCCTTTGGGCGGGCTGTTAGCTGATAGCTGTCAGCTATTAGGAAATGGAATTTCCTATACGATTAAATTATGACGGATAAAAATAAATATATCTGGATTGAATACCTGGTCTTTATCTGTGCGGTATCGGTCTTTGGACTTGTCACGGAAAACACCTATTATCTTCAGATCATGACCTTTATCGGGATCAACACCCTTTTGGCATTGGGTCTTAACATGCTTATGGGGTATACCGGCCAGGTCTCGCTAGGCCACGCCGCCTTTTACGGCATTGGGGCTTACACCACGGCCATCCTCTCCGGCACATACGCCATAAACCCCTGGCTGGCCCTGGTGTGCGCCGTGGCTGCCGCGGTACTCATTGCCTTTATTGTGGGATTGCCCACCCTGCGGCTTTCCGGCTATTATTTAGGGATGGGCACCCTTGGGTTCGGTATGATTGTCAATATCGCCATCCGGGAATGGGCCGACGTGACCGGCGGGGCATCGGGCTTTGTGGGAATACCCATGCTGGAGGCAGGCTCCCTGGTCTTCATGTCCGGGGCCAGTTACTATTTTCTTGTCTGGGGCATTGTGTTGGCCGCCATGATCATTTGCCGCAGGCTTCTTGCCTCCCGAACGGGCCGAGCGCTTCGGGCCATCCATGACGGAGAAAATGCCGCCGTTGCCATCGGCGTCAACACCCACTTTCTCAAACTTGAGATATTTATGTTTTCGGCCGCCCTGGGCGCGGTTGCCGGGTTCCTGTACGCCCATTTTGTCCTTTTTATCAGTCCTGAGTCATTCGGGTTCATGTTCTCCATAAAAATAGTCACCATGGTGGTGATCGGCGGCATGGCAAGCGTATGGGGGGCGCTTCTCGGTGCAGCCGTATTGACCCTTTTACCCGAAGTGCTCCACGGATTTGCCGAATATGAAATGATCATTTTCGGACTGATTTTAATGGTTGTCATGATATTCATGCCCCAGGGACTGACCCGGGGGATCATGGATATGATCCGGACAGCCGGGAGGGCCAGGACATGATATGGTCACAACAAACACCTGGTATCCGGACCGAACAAATCCTTAAGGTGCAGGATCTGACCAAGATGTTCGGTGGCGTCAAGGCCCAGGACCAAATCAGTTTTTCCATTGAAAAAGGCATCGTATGCGGACTGATCGGTCCCAACGGAGCCGGGAAGACCACGCTGTTCAACATGATTACCGGCATTTACCGCCCCGATGCCGGTAAGGTGGTCTTCAATGGAAAGGATATAAAAAAAACGCCCGTTCACAGACTGGTAAAAGCCGGGGTGGCCAGGACCTTCCAGCATGTGGAGCTGTTTTCATCCATGACCTTGCTGGAAAACATCATGGTGGGCATGCACGTACGCACCAAAGCAGGCTTCTGGGCGGCTGTCACCCGGCTTCCGGCTATGAAAAAAGAAGAGCGGCAATCCCGTCAGCGAGCCGAAGAACTGCTTGAATTCACAGGGCTTTCCGCAGATGCTCATAAAGAGGCAGGAGACCTGCCCGTAGGCCGGCAGAAAACCGCACAGATTGCCCGGGCACTGGCCTCTGACCCCCTTCTTCTTCTGCTTGACGAACCAGCGGCCGGATTGAACCCGGTTGAAACCCATGCCCTTGGCAAGCTGATCCAAAAAATCAAACAATCCGGGATCACCATGATGCTGGTGGAACATGACATGAGCCTGGTTATGGAGATGTCCGACAAGGTGGTTGTTCTGGACCAGGGAAAAAAACTGGCCGAAGGGACGCCCCGACAGATCCAAAACAATGAGGCAGTAATGTCAGCCTACTTAGGTAACGGGTAAAACACTTTATTATGCTGAAAATTAAAAACTTAAGATGCTGTTACGGCAATATTGCCGTGGTTCACACCGTGAGCCTTTCGGTGAGACAAGGGGAGCTGATCTCCATCATCGGTGCCAATGGGGCAGGCAAAAGCACCCTTTTAGCAGCGGTCTGCGGCCTGTTAAAAAACTGGTCCGGAGAGATTGAGTTCAAAGGGCAAGCCCTTAAAGGCATGTCAGCCCCGGCCATTGTCAGACAGGGTATCAGCATGGTGCCCGAAGGCCGGCAGATATTTTCACCCCTAAGCGTTATGGACAACCTGAAAATGGGGGCATATACCCGGTTTCGAAAAGATGGGAAAAGCCGTGTGGCCGAAGACCTTGAGATGGTGATACAAATGTTTCCCATTTTAAAGGAACGGGCCGCCCAACTGGCCGGCACCCTGTCAGGCGGCGAGCAACAGATGCTTGCCATCGGCAGGGCGTTGATGGCGCGCCCTGCCCTGCTGGTGCTGGACGAACCCTCCATGGGCCTTGCCCCCAAAATTGTAGAGATGATCTTTTCCACAATCCAGGATCTGTCACACAGCGGCGTGACCATTCTCCTGGTGGAGCAGAATGCCAGGGCCGCTTTGAAAATTTCCGACCGGGGCTATGTGCTTGAAACAGGTAAAATGGTACTCCAGGGCAGCGCAGATGAACTTTTAGTGGACGACGATGTAAAGAGAGCCTACCTTGGCAAGGATTATGGCGACTTTTTGGACGAAAGGAATCAATAATGTCCGAACAGATAAATAAGACCGCAGATATGGAAGATAACGATAAGGCCCAACTACAGCTTGAGCGGTTGCAGGCCACATTGAACCGGGCCTGCAAAAATGTCCCTTTCCACCGCAACCGCATCCAGGAAGCCGGTCTTTCAGACATTACCGAACTCAAAGACATTGAAAATCTGCCCTTTATGGACAGAACCCACCTGGCCACCCACTACCCCTACGGACTTTTTGCCGTTCCTTTGCGGGATATTGTGCGCATCCACACAGCGCCGGGATCCGGTACCAGCCCCTCCATCAGCGGGTATACAAAGACGGATCTGATGATCTGGAGAAAAATGGTTGCCGGGGCCTATGCCGAAGCCAATGTGACGGACAGGGATATTATCCTGGTCCATTTGCCACCAGGCCTTGCCAACTGGGCCAGGGACTACAAAAACGGCGGCGAGGCCGTGGGCGCCGGCGTGATTCCCAATGCCCCCCTGTCCGTGGGCAAAACCTTGATGGTGCTCCGAGACTACAAGGTAACAACCCTTGTAACCACCCCGGTCTTTGCCCAACATCTGACAGCCCACATGTTTGAGCGTGAGTGCCATCCCAACGAACTGAATCTCAAACAGATCATCCTTGTCGGGGCACCGGATGACGGGCACACGGTTTCCGAAATAAGAGATAGTCTCCATGTGGATGTCTGGCTTAATTACGGCTTAAGCGAGATCCCGGGACCTGCCATTGCCCATGAATGCCGGTATCATGACGGGCTGCATATTAATGATGACCATATTTTCCCCGAAATTATTGATCCTGCCACAGGCCGGCCTGTTCCGGCAGGGGAAAAAGGGGAGCTGGTCCTGACCACGCTTTCAGCACGGGCATTCCCGCTGATCCGCTTTCGCACCGGGGACATGGCAAAAATCCTGCCCCAGGCATGCCCCTGTGGCGCAGCCTCTACCCGGATACAGTGGCTGGCTGAACAGGCTGACAATTACATGCTCATCTCAGGCATCCGCGTATCCCAGGCCCAGGTCAAGGAAAGCCTTAAAACCGCATTAAAGCTGCCGTCCATCGGCTGTACCATGGAAAGATCCTGCCGGTCCGGTACAGATATACTGTTGATATCACTGACCATGGACGACCACCTGTTTTCAGATGAAATCAGAAATCTGCAGCAACTGATATCATACGCTGAAGAAATCCTGACTGAACAAAACGGCATCAAGGTGAAAATCCGCCTGACGCAGCAACGGGTTTAGAGATATGGTTAGATAAAAAGCTCCCCCTCACTGCGAAAAACCTGACTAATTCCCTGTTTGGAAAACACAATCTGCCACAGCTGGTTTCTCCTGGATCTGAAACTGGCGGCACAGGACAACAGATAATAGCTCCACATACGGAAAAACCGCATATCATACTGGTCTTTGAGCCGGTCCCAGTTTTGGGTGAAATTGTCATACCAGGCCATAAGGGTCCGGTCATAGTACCGTCCCAGGCTGTGCAGATCTTCCAATATAAACTTTCCTTCTGCTGCCCGAAAAATCTGGCTGGCGGACGGCAGCATGGAATTAGGGAAAATATACGCGCCGATCCATGGATCCGTACGCTTGGCTGGGGTATTTCCGGCAATGGTATGCAGCAGGAAAATCCCGTCATCTTTAAGGCACCGATGGACAACGTTCATAAAGGTTTTGTAATTTTTCCATCCCACATGTTCGAACATACCGATGGAAACAATCCGGTCGAATTGTTCATTTAAATCATGGTAATCTGTCAGTTCGATGTTTACATCAAGCGCTTTGCACTGTTCCCCGGCATACCCGGCTTGTTCCTTTGAAACGGTAATTCCCTTGACCTTAACTCCATAGGTTTCAGCAGCATATTTCGCAAATCCGCCCCACCCACATCCGATATCCAGCACCGTCATACCCTGTTCCAACCCGATTTTACGACAGATAAGGTCCAATTTCCCGTTCTGGGCCTCGTCTAGATTGCAGGCATTATGCCAGTATCCGCACGAATAATTCAGGCCCTTGTCCAGCATAAGTTTAAAAAGCGTATTGCCGGTATCATAATGCCGTCGGCCGACAATAAACGCCCGGGCTCCCCTTTGAACGTTCATAACCCTGGCTTTAAACATTTCCCAGAGAAGTGCCGGTTTCAGGGATTTGCTTTTTTTATCTATCCGGTATTCCAAGAGTCGTTTGAAAAATTCGTCCAGGGCGTTACAATCCCACCAGCCGTCCATGTAGCTTTCCCCCAAGGCCAATGAACCGCCGGACATCACCCGTTGGTAAAACTTGGGATTATTGATTTGAATATCCCATGGGCGATTTCCATTGATACGGATATCCAACGGGGTTAGAATACTTTTTATAACCTGTTTTGCTTTTTCTCCTTTCACGATTCACCTTCCTTTTCAGGGCCGTTCCCCGCATTTATTATAAAAAACACAAGTTACCGATACCTAAGATAAGAAATCTGAAAATCCGATCGTTACAGACTATAGTTCCAGGTCTTCACAATTAAAGACGTTTTATTCTGTCATAACAAAAAAACAATTTCAACGGCCAAAAAGACCTTTGATACCCTTTTTGCTACCTTCTCAACGGCTTGACAGCATATTTCGCACCGGATAGTATAACGTGTCGGCCGGAAAGAAAAAGCAAAAACCCGTGGTGATATGACGCTCGTTACCGGCCGATGCGACAGTTACCTGCGAATTTATAATATTTGAAAGGGACTTAATGATAAACGGCAATAATAGCAAGATTCTTACACTTAAAGAGGCACTACGTGAGCCACGCAAACACCGCGATATGGATCTGGCAATGGAGCCCATGGATAACTACAAAAAAACGCCGGGTGGCCCACATGGACAGCCCCTGAGCTTCTGGAGCGCCTGGAACCTGGCGGACCGGCCTCGCAGGATCGCCCTGCTTCTTGATGACTGCCAGGAAGAGTATCGGCCCTATGCAGGTGGAATTCTCCCGAATCTGATCAAACTTGTGGATACATTTCGTGGGGCTAAATCAGCAAGCGACGGTGTGTGCATTATGTGGAGTGCCTGGACCCGTACCTTTGACGACGGCATCAGCAATGCCATGGATCGATGGTATGGTCCCAAGGGCCTGCGCCCTGAAGATCCGGAGAATGCTGTGTACATTTTCACAGGTGAACCGGGAATGATGCCGTTGTCTGAAATTGCCCCAACGGAACAGGAAGTGTCCGACGGCTGGTTTTATCATGGAAAGCATCTGGATATGTTTTGGAACTTTGATGAAAAAGGCAATTCCTATCTGGATGAAAAATTAAAGGCCGCCGGCATTGATACTATTGTGATTGCAGGCCTCTGGACGGATGAATGCATTCTTAGTACGGCTTATGCAGGTAGTTCGCGCGGTTACGATGTCGTAATTGCAGGTGACGCGGTGGCTACAGCAACACAAAATCAGGAAATCGCTCTAAAGGTAGCCGGCGGGACTGTCGCTAATGTACAATCCACCGAAGACCTTGTAAGCTACATGAAAAACGATTTTGTCACAGGAGAGCCGGGTGCCGTCAAGGGCACACGTCACCCCGACGGGCGAAAGGACTGACGTCAGTGCCTGCTTTTATGATTGAAATCACGGGATAAAAATCCAGCCGATAGACCAGGTTTTTAGAGCCTGTTTAAAAATTAAGGAAATCTTAAACTGGGTATCGGCTTGTTGTACTTAGGCCAGGGTGCCAATTTTTATTATCTTCATGCACCAGACAAATCTGTCAAAGCAGACGGGCACAGGTCATTTAAAAAACAATGGTTGCACGCGGGCTTTCTTGCATGGCAGATCCGGCGGCCAAAATAAATAAACTGCAGCCCGATATCGTTCCACACACATTTGGGTAAAACATCCATCAATTCAAACTCCACCTTGACCGGATCTGTCGCATCGGTTAACCCCAGACGCCTTGACACCCGTAGCACATGGGTATCCACCACAATGGTCTGGATATTGAAACATACGGACCGGACCACATTAGCGGTTTTTCTTCCCACACCGGGCAGACTGGTCAATGCCTTGATATTCCGGGGGACCTTCCCATTGAATTCTTTTTGAATTTTAGTTGCACAGGCCTTGATATTCTTTGCCTTGTTATTGTAAAAGCCGGTGGAAAAAATTATTTTTTTGATATCATCAAGGCTTGCCCCGGCAAGGGAGTCCGGATCAGGGTAGCGGGTAAACAATACTTTTGTCACCTTGTTGACTTGATTATCCGTGCACTGGGCAGATAAAATGGTTGCAATGAGCAGCTCAAAAGCAGACGTATGATCAAGCTGTGTATTGACAACCGGATAATGCGCCTTTAACCTTTCAATAATAACCAACACAAATTTGGATACCTGTTCCATACCTTAAAAATTATATATGAACCCTATTAAAAACACAATACAAGTCAAGGCCTTAGGCCTCTGCTCGGGCGGGCTTGACAGCATACTGGCAGCCCTTTTACTCAAGGATCAGGGCATTGATGTGACCTGGATCAGTTTTGAAACGCCCTTTTTCGATGCCAAGGCCGCAAAAAAAGCATCGAAACAGACCGGAATCCCCTTGATTGTAAAAGATATCACAGATGCCTTCATGGAAATGATAAAAGCACCCAAAGCAGGTTTCGGCAAAAACATGAATCCCTGCATGGACTGCCATACACTGATGTTTGCCGAAGCAGGTGCCATGATGGCGGAGATAGGGGCTGACTTTTTGTTTTCAGGTGAGGTGGTGGGACAGCGGCCAAAATCTCAAACAAAAAATTCCCTGCGCTATGTAGAAAAAAATTGTGGATTTGAGGGTCTTATTCTTCGTCCTTTAAGCGCAGGCCTGCTGCCCGAGACCATTGCCGAGCAAAAGGGGCTCGTCGACAGAAGTCGCCTTCTATCCATCAGCGGCCGGAGCAGAAAACCCCAGACCGCACTGGCAAAAAAGTACGGTATCACGGAATACCCATCTCCTGCCGGCGGATGCCTGCTCACGCAGAAGGGGTATTCCCAGCGGTTAAAGGATCTTCTATATGTCCAGAAAACAGAGGATAAAACCCAGCTGCATCTGCTCAAATACGGCCGTCATTTCCGCCTGGATAGCAAATCCAAACTTGTGGTGGGAAGAAATAAGGCAGACAACAAACAGATCATGAATTTTTATGATCCCAAAACCCACATCCGGCTTCGCTGTAAACACCTGCCCGGTCCGGACGCCCTGATTTTCGGACAGACCGACGAAACCGCCCTGCGCCTGGCAGCCACGATCACATCCGGGTATACCAAAGCACCTGCCGGTGCGTTAACTATCATCAGCATCTTTGAAAAACAGGAAACAAGAGAAATAGAGGTTGTCACGCCGGAATCAGGCGCATTCCATGATCTGTTGATACAAACGCCTTGACCGACCCCTGTGCACTTACCCTTGCTAACAATTTCGGGCCTTGATCATCCTCTCGGCCATGTATTGGGTAGGGGCGGATTCCATATCCGCCCTGTTCGGGCGGATATGGAATCCGCCCCTACAGTTTGGACCAAACAATGATCAAGGCCCAATTTCGTATAGATAGGGACTGAACGGCAACCCGTATTTAGACGAAAAATTGCCCAGATGCAAGGCGCAGAAAAATTTGCAACCGGAGCATACTAAGGGCCATGGAAATTTTTCTGCAACGCCGCAGGTGGGTGACTTTTCGTTCAAACACTAATTAAACTGAGCTGCTTTGAGCTGCCCACAGGCCGCAGATATATCATCCCCCTTGCTTTTCCTGACAATAGCGGTCATGTTCCGGTCTAAAAGTATGGTTAAAAAAGCGTTGATCCGATCCTGTGAAGGTCTTTTAAAAGGTGCTTGGGCATGCTCGTTAAATGGAATAAGATTAACTTTTGCGCGAATGGGGGACAGCAGGCGGACCAGGGCATGGGCATGAGCATCACTGTCATTGACCCCGCTCATCAAAATATACTCAAAGGTAATTTTATTCCTGGGTTTCATGTTAAATTCTTTACAGGCCGCAAGCAATTTCTCAATGGGCCAGGTACGGTTAACCGGCATAAGACTGGAACGCAGTTCATTGTCCGTGGCATTAAGCGACACAGCAAGGTTAACTTCGGTATCAAGGCCCAGCTGAATGATTTTAGGCGCAATGCCGGAAGTGGAAACCGTTACCTTTCGACGGGAAAACTTCATCCCGAAATCCGTGTCAAAAACCACACCAAGGCTGCGCAACAGGTTATCATAATTGGCCAAAGGCTCACCCATACCCATGAACACAATATTGGACAAAAACAGGGGCTCCATGCCCTGTTGAGCCACAAACCTGCGGGCCTCCCGAATCTGACCCACAATCTCTCCCATGGTCAGGTTTCTTTTAAACCCGGTCTTGGCGGTCAGGCAGAACTTGCAGTTCATGGCACATCCGGCCTGGGTGGACACACAAAGGGTATAATGGTCTTTTTCGGGTATGAGCACACTTTCCACATACTCCCCGTCTGCCAACCGGTGTAAAAACTTCTTTGTTGAATCAACAGAAGTTTCCATATTTTCCAATTCCAGGGTTCCCAGGCAAAAATGTCCGGCCAACTCTTCCCGCAACGGCTTACCCAGATCAGTCATCTCTTCAAAACCGCCTGCAAGCTTCAGGTAAAGCCACTTGAACACCTGGTCTGCCCTGAAACGCCGTATGCCTTTATTTTCGAACCAATCACCCAGATCCTGCCGAGTAAAATCCAGTATATCTTTCATTGCACGCACCTGCATATTTTTTATTCTTTTCTTGACATTACACCGATTATTTATTAAATTCAATGATTTGATTTGATACTGAGAAAAGGGTTATCTTACACATGTTTGACAATTTAAGCGACCGGCTGGATTCTGTTTTCAAAAAACTGAAAGGACATGGAACCCTTACCGAAAATAACATCGAAGACGGCTTAAAACAGGTTAGACTGGCACTTCTGGAAGCTGATGTCAATTATAAGGTTGCAAAAAATGTCATTTCAGATATAAAGGCCCGAGCCCTCGGTCAGGAGGTCATGCAAAGTCTGACCCCGGGTCAGCAGGTCATCAAGATTGTAAATGAAGAATTTACAAAAATGATGGGCTCCACCCACCAGGAACTGAACTTTGCCACCACCGGGGCAACGTCCATCATGCTGGTGGGACTGCAAGGTTCCGGCAAGACGACCACAGCGGGCAAGCTGGCACATTTTCTGCGCAAAAACGGCAGAAAGCCCTATCTTGTGCCTGTGGATGTGTATCGCCCGGCCGCCATAGACCAGCTGACCAAACTGGGAAAACAGATGGATGTGCCGGTATTTGCATCCACAACCGACATGAAGCCGCTCAAGATTTGCCAGGATGCAAAGCTTGCCGCAAGGGACCTTGGCTGCGATACCCTGCTCATTGACACCGCAGGGCGACTGCACCTGGATGACGCGCTCATGATCGAGCTTGAAGAAATTAAAAAGGGCATTAATCCGGCAGAAACGCTCCTGGTGGCAGATGCCATGACCGGCCAGGATGCGGTGAACATTGCCGGTGAGTTTGACAAACGGCTGGATATTTCAGGCTTTGTGCTGACCAAAATGGATGGTGATGCCAGAGGCGGTGCGGCGCTGTCCATCAAAGCCGTGACAGGCAAACCGTTAAAGTTCATCGGTGTGGGTGAAAAAAGCACGGCACTTGAGCCCTTTCATCCGGACCGCATGGCTTCCAGGATTCTGGGCATGGGAGACACCCTGTCTTTTATTGAAAAGGCAGTGGAGGCGGTTGACCAGAAAGAGGCCCAGGCCCTTGAAAAGAAATTTAGAAAAAATCAATTTACCCTGGATGATTTTAAGAACCAGATGCAGCAGGTTCGTAAGATGGGGTCCATAAAGGATCTTTTAGGCATGCTGCCCGGGGTGAATAAAAAGATGCTCAAAGATTTGAACATCAATGATAAGGAATTTATAAAAATAGAGGCAATTATCAACTCCATGACCCCCGAGGAACGGGCTAAGCACGCAATTATAAAAGCGTCCCGCAAAAAAAGGATTGCCCTTGGCTCGGGGACATCGATTCAGGATGTGAATAAATTGCTTAAAAGTTATACCCAGTCCATGAAAATGATGAAAAAATTTAATAAAGGCGGCATGAAAAACCTTCGTGGCATGCTTCCATTTTAAGGAGACTACAAAAACTATGGCAGTAAAACTTAGACTTACCCGTAAAGGCACCAAAAAGAAACCTTTTTACAGAATCGTTGCCGCTGACATTGAGGCACCCAGAGACGGTAAATTCCTTGAAGCCGTCGGCACTTATGACCCCATGCAGGATCCTGCTGTTATCACCCTGAAGCAAGACCGGGTGCAGTACTGGCTGGAACAGGGTGCAAAACCCTCCACAACGGTAAAAAGTATTCTTAAAAAACAGAGCGCTGAAAGCGTTTCTGCTTAAGAGGATCTTAAGAGCCTGCTTGGTCATTAACAAACAGGCTCTAAGAAAAAAAACAGCCGGACACGCCTTGAACGCAGCCGAACCCACATGTCATTAGATTAGGAGAGGTTTTTATGAAAGAGCTTATTGAGTATTTAGCAAAGGCATTGGTAGACAATCCCGATGAGGTTCAGGTATCTGAAGTGACAGGTGACCAGACTTCCGTGCTTGAACTCAAGGTGGCAAAGGAAGACCTGGGGAAGGTTATCGGTAAACAAGGCAGATCCGCCAGGGCCATGAGAACAATCCTGAGTGCTGCGGCCACAAAAATGAAAAAACGCACAGTACTGGAAATCATCGAGTAGTTCCATGGAATTTTCGGACACCTGGCTGACTATCGGCAAGGTCACGGGCGTTCACGGCCTTGGGGGAAACCTCAAAGTGTGGTCTTGGGCCCAGTCGCCCGACACCTTCACCCAAGGACTTACCGTGATACTCAAAAATGAGGACGAGTCCCTGGATTCCGGCCGGGAATATGTAATAACCCGGATCGGCAGGTATAAAAAAGGGGTACTTTTAACTCTTGAAGGGGTCAGTACCCGGGAAGCTTCGGAAGCCCTTGTGGGAAAACTTGTCCTGGTTGATAAAAACAATCTGCCTGATCTGGATGAAGATACCTGGTACTGGCAGGATTTGATCGGATTGAGGGTTGTGGATGCCTGTGAAGGGGAACTTGGAAAAGTAGAGCAGCTTTTTCCCACAGGCGCAGATGATATCCTGGTTGTTACGGATAAAACGCCCCAGGGCAAACAGGAAGTGCTGATCCCTATGAATGCAGTGTTTATCAAGGATGTAAACCTTGACAACGGTGTGATTACAACCGAGTTGCCCGAAGGGTTTATCACGGACTGATTTTGGCCATGAAGTTTACCGTACTGACATTGTTTCCGGAATTTCTGGAGGCCTTTTTTGCCAACGGCATGATGGCTCGGGCTTTAAACCGGAAGATTATCAGCGCTGAGAGTATCAATATCCGGGATTTTGCTTCGGATCGGCATAACAGCGTGGATGACCGACCCTATGGCGGAGGAAGCGGTATGGTAATGATGCCGGGGCCTTTGGAAAAAGCCATTAATTCTGCCATACAGAGGTCGAGCGCTCCCTGGGTTGTGTGTTTAAGCCCCCAGGGCAAACCCTTCACCCAGGCCAGGGCCTGCGAACTTGCCGCAACCCCACAGGATCTGATTCTAATCTGCGGCCGGTACGAGGGGATTGACGAGCGGGTCTACGCCCGCCAGGTGGATGAAGAGATCTGCGTGGGGGATTTTGTGATGACCGGCGGAGAAATTGCTGCCATGGCAGTAATCGACGCCGTTGCCAGAATGATTCCCGGGGTGTTGGGAAGCAATGAATCATCCCAGTGTGAATCGTTTATGGACAACCGGCTGGAATATGCCCAGTACACCCGGCCCGAGGAATATGAGGACATGGCCGTACCGGGGGTGCTCTTATCCGGTAACCATGAAAAAATCCGCCAATGGCGCAGGCGTTCTGCCCTGGAACGAACCTTTATCAAGCGCCCGGACCTGTTTGAAACCCGGAGGCCGGATAATGAAGAAAAAGAAATTTTGGGGCAGTGGTGCCGAGAACTTGAGGCCTTGATTCATAAATGAGTCATCATAAATGAGTGCACAATAAATGAGTTCACCTCTTTACCTGGCATTGATTCACTACCCGGTGG
Organism: uncultured Desulfobacter sp.; assembly: GCF_963666695.1. Taxonomy (GTDB): domain Bacteria; phylum Desulfobacterota; class Desulfobacteria; order Desulfobacterales; family Desulfobacteraceae; genus Desulfobacter. The sequence goes on along the minus strand of NZ_OY762947.1, from coordinate 4,923,796 downwards.
TCAATAAAAATGGGCAAATAACGGGATCTGCCTTGACCAACATGGATCTGCATGACATTGCCAGGGCAGGCCGGACATTTGGGGTAACTGCTTATTATGTGGTCACCCCTTATAAAGACCAAAGAACCCTGGCCTGCCAGATTATGGATCACTGGACCCATGGCCATGGCGGAAGGGTTAATCCGGCACGAAAATCCGCCCTTGAACGAGTCAGGGTGACGGATACATTTGAAGCAGTTTGCAATGATATAGAAAACGAACAGGGGCAGGCGGTGGTAAAAGTGGCTACCAGCGCCAAACCCCAAGGCCCCACACGCAGTTGCAAAAGGCTTGCGCAGGAATTGAAGGGTAATGCCCCCCATGTGATTGTGTTTGGCACGGCATGGGGGCTGGCACCGGAAGTGATCAGCCAATGTGACCATATCCTTGAACCCATACAGGGGGCAGGATCATATAATCACCTGAGCGTCCGGTCCGCAGCATCCATATATTTAGACAGGTTAATAAACGGATGAAAAAATAGAAGGAACAAAACATGACAGCAAATCTAATCCAGAAAATTGAAAAAGAACAAATGCGCCTTGATATCCCGGATTTCGACTCCGGGGATACCGTAAAGGTGCATGTAAAAATCAGGGAAGGTGAAAAGGAACGTATCCAGATTTTCCAGGGCGTGGTTATTAAAAAGACCAAAGGCCTTTCCAGCGCACGGTTCACCGTTAGAAAAATTTCCGGCGGCGTAGGTGTTGAAAGAATCTTCCCCCTGTATTCTCCTGCCATTGACAAAGTTGAAGTGGTCACCCGGGGACGTGTAAGAAGATCCAAACTTTACTATTTGAGAAATCTGCGAGGCAAAGCTGCAAGAATCAAAGAAAAACGCTTTGCCTGATAGCCGTGGCAACGTTCCGGCCGACATGCTGGCCTTTGAAAATCAGGCCATGTTGAACGGATACAAAGTGATTGCAGGTGTTGATGAGGCCGGCAGGGGACCCCTTGCCGGCCCTGTCGTGTCTGCGGCCGTGATACTGCCTGAAAATTTTGATGTTTCCGGCATCAATGATTCTAAAAAGCTTTCCGAAAAAAAAAGAGAGGCGCTTTTTCCAGTAATCCAAAAGCGTGCCATTGCCTTTGGTATTGGCTTGGCCGACCATAAGGAAATTGATCAAATCAATATTCTACAGGCATCGCTGCTCTCCATGAAGCGGGCAGTTGAAGCCTTAAGTGTTACACCGGATTATCTGCTCGTTGACGGCAAATTCAACATAGCCTGCACCATAGACCAGCGTTCCGTTATTAAAGGGGACGCGTTGAGTCTGTCCATTGCTGCCGCCTCTATTCTGGCCAAGGTCACCCGGGACCGGATCATGGCAGACCTTGATTTACAATATCCAGAATATGGCTTTAAGCGCCATAAAGGATATCCAACCAAAGCCCACAAAGACGCGATCCTGACCCATGGTCCCTGCCCTGTTCATCGCAGAAGTTTCAAGGGTGTAAAGGATATATGAGCTTTGGAGGAAAACAGCTTGGGAAAAAGGGAGAACTGGCTGCCCGGCAGTTTCTTTTGTCCCAGGGCTATAAAATATTGGAATCCAATTATTCAACCCCACAGTTTGAAATCGATATCATTGCAAAAGACAATGAAACGCTGTGCTTTGTTGAAGTTAAAACCCGGACAGGCGTTAAAAAAGGCCTGCCCCGGGAAAGTGTAACAACAGCCAAGCAGAAAAAAATTATCATGGGTGCCCAGTACTACCTGAGCCTAAATAAAATAATCAACACCCGGGTACGATTTGACGTGGTGGAAGTGTTATACAAAGACAGTTCCCACACCGTCTGTGAGATCACTGTAATCCCTAATGCCTTTCAAGGATACTAACATGCCCGGCACGCTTTATATTGTAGCAACCCCTTTAGGCAACCTTGAAGATATAACATTTCGGGCGGTACGCATTCTAAAGGAAGTGGACCTGATTGCAGCCGAAGACACCCGTCATTCAAAAAAATTATTGGGTCATTACGGCATCACAACCCCCACAATTACCTGCCATGAACACAATGAAATCCCAAGAGCCCATGACCTGATCAAACGGCTTGAAAACGGGACCACAATCGCCTTGATCAGCGATGCAGGCACACCTTTAATTTCAGATCCAGGTTACCGTCTGGTTTCCCAGGCCGGAGAAAAAGGCATTCCCATTGTACCGGTTCCCGGATGCAATGCTGCGGTTACCGGATTAAGCGCATCCGGCCTGCCCACAGACACCTTTCTTTTTCTGGGCTTTCCGCCCAAAAAACAAGGCCGCCTGAACAGCTTTCTCAAAGATGCCGCCCATCACAAGGCCACACTGATCTTTTATGAATCTCCCAGGCGCATTATTCGGTTGATATCTTCTGCTATAACAGCGTTTGGAGACCGCCAGGCCAGTCTTGCCAGGGAATTAACAAAACAGTACGAGGAGATTATCCGTGGCCCCTTATCACGTATTCTATCCACCCTTGATGCAAGAGAAACCATCAAAGGCGAATGCGTTTTGTTTATCAAAGGGGCGGATGAACAGCCGGAAAGCTTGTCCATAGACCAGATGGAAACCATGATCATGGATGGTCTGAATCAGAATATGCGGACCGGTGAACTTGCAAAAAAAATAGCCCAACTGGCAAACTGCCCTAAGCCCAGGGTTTACGATATGATTTTAGCCCTTAAAAATCGATCTTAAGCGCCATCTTCCCCCCCTTTTTTCCACTTACCTTAGAGCCTGTTTAAAAATTAGGGGATCGAAGCGAAATTTCATGAAAATGAGAACCAATTTTCACAAATTTTCTTTTAATAGCCGGACTATTGACATAAAATTTGGGGGAATTGGGGCCATTTTCATGAGATTGCAGCCGATCCATCAATTTTTAAACAGGCTCTAAACCAACACAGATGACACACCAAACAGTTACGCCCCTTTACAGGTTGATAAACCCCTTGCCAAATCAGGGTCAAAAGCCTTATAAAGAAGCAAATATTAGCAAAATATAAAAATAATGTTAGGATTGAAATTCTGATAAAATGGGTCTACGTAAGCTGGCCCGTATATCTCCAATGTTCACAAAGGAAATAAAACGATCATGAGCCTTCAAATATGCTATATCATTGTGGGAATGTTGCTCCTGTTTGCAATTTTTGATCTGGTTGTTGGGGTTACCAATGATGCGGTTAATTTTTTAAACTCCTCAATCGGATCCAAAGCGGCACCCTTTAGAATAATCATGATGATTGCCAGTCTCGGTATTCTGGCCGGCGTTACTTTTTCTGCAGGCATGATGGAGGTTGCCCGGAAAGGTATTTTTCACCCCGAACTTTTTACCATGCCCGAACTTCTGACCATATTTCTGGCAGTCATGCTCACGGATGTCCTGCTTTTGGATCTTTTCAACACACATGGTCTGCCCACCTCTACGACGGTATCCATCGTATTTGAGTTGCTCGGGGCTGCCGTGGCCCTGTCCATGATAAAACTTGCCGCCCATGCCGATTCAGGTCTTGGGCTTTTGGATTATATTAACTCGACCAAAGCCATCACAATAGTCCTAGGGATATTATTATCCATTATCGTGGCATTTGCCTCAGGTGCAATTGTTCAGTTTATATCCAGGCTTATTTTCACCTTTAATTATGAAAAACGGCTGAAGTATTACGGTGCGCTATGGGGCGGTTTAGCCCTGACCGTCATTACCTTTTTCATCCTTGTAAAAGGGGCTAAAGGGGCCACGTTCATGGATGCACAGATGGTAACATGGATAAAAACTCACTCGTTTACTATCATGGGCGGTCTTTTCGTAGTCTCAGCTGTCATTCTTCAAATTATGATCAGCGCATTCAAAATAAATATTCTTAAGCCCATTGTCCTTGTGGGTACGTTTGCTTTGGCCATGGCCTTTGCAGCCAACGATCTTGTCAATTTCATCGGTGTGCCCCTGGCAGGCCTGAATGCCTTTAAAACAGCTCTGGCCTCATCTGATCCCTTGAACATCACTATGGGGGCACTGGGGGGGAAAGTTCACACCCAGACCTTTATTATGCTGATTGCAGGCACCGTCATGGTGGTAACCCTGTGGGTATCACGCAAGGCAAGGACAGTGTCCGAAACAGAAATCAACTTAAGCCAGCAGGATGAAGGCATGGAGCGGTTTGAGTCTGTCTGGCTTTCCAGACGCATTGTTAACCTGTTCCACAGCCTGTTTACCTCTATCAAAGCCGTCTCACCGCCCGTCATCGGCAAAATTGTAGCCCGAAGACTCAGCCCGGTTTCCGAAGCTTCCCATGTCCGGGGAAGGAAAAAACCATCTTTTGATCTGCTACGCGCCTCTGTGAACCTGATGGTTGCATCTGCCGTGGTCTCCATGGCCACATCCTTGAAACTGCCTTTGTCCACCACTTATGTGACGTTTATGGTCGCCATGGGTTCTTCCTTTTCCGACCAGGCATGGGGCAGAGAAAGCGCTGTATACCGTGTTACCGGCGTTTTAACAGTCATAGGCGGCTGGTTTATGACCGCCTTTATTGCCTTTGTGGCCGCCTTTATCAGCGGCAATATCATTTACCATTTCGAAATGTACGGCGTGGTCTGCCTGATGATTTTTGTATTTTTAATGATCCGCAGAAACAAAAAGTACCATGAAGGCCATGAAAAGACCAAAGAGGAAATCAGCATTTACCATCTTGAAGTAGTGGAAGATTTCCAGTCTTCTGTTTCAGCAACGTTTGACCACATTGCCCTTCATCTTCAAGGCATAAGACTCTCTTTAGGAACTGCTTTTGATGCGCTGTTTCAAGAAGACTTGGACACCTTAAGGACGCATCGCAGGAAGGTCAAGCAATTCCAGGTGCACAGTAATATAATCATTGCAAATATTTTTAAAGTGCTACGGCTCCTACAGCGTGGGGATCATAAGGGATCGTTCAACTATTACCAGATTATCAGGCGTCTTCAAAAACTTAACGACGGATACAGGGACATAGTGATCAGATCCAGCAGGCATGTGGCCAACCGGCACAAGGGGCTTTTACCGGCCCAGATTGAGGAGCTCAAGGAAATCAAAACAGAAATTCTTTACATTCTTGAGCAGGTGGAAATCGCATTCAATAAAAAGGATATTGTGGACTGCAATCACATCGCTGCAAGGTTCCACTATCTTAAGGACCTGGCGGATGAATACAATGCCAATCAGATTGCCAGAATTAGGGAAGAGTCCTCAAAAACACGCCTGAGCATCATGTACTATGCCATTTCCGGCAATTGCGTCATGATGGCTAAACAGACCGTCAAGCTGCTTGAAATTTTTAATGAGGCCCTGCCCTCAAAAGACGGCAACCAATCCTGCAGAGGTTTGCACAAGGATTGATCCTTTTTCATTGAATCAGGAATGCGGCAAAAAATTTTTCTAAAAATCGAACTTAAACCGGATTAAGGCTTCTGTGCTTTCACCATCAGAAGAAAATCCCATAGCAGCCCGCCCACCTAAAAAATCGTTCACAGGGCGGCTTGAGATGTCACATTCCACTTCATGATCTATAAAATGAAACGTGGAAGAAACATCAATAATATTTAACCGGGATTTAAATTCAAGTACCGGAGACAGATTATGATCAAGTTCGCCTGAAAAAGATACGGTCTTGAACGGTTTTTTTTCAGCATTTTTTGTTTGGGGAATGGTTTCGTCCAAAGCTGAACTGCTATTGCTAAATGTCTTGCTGTATTCAAACCGGAAGTTACGAATCAAACGCTTTCGATACTGATCTAAATTTTTAACGATTTTGGTGTCTTTAAACAATTGAGCGGCACCGGACAAGGCTATTTTTTCTGCTGAAGACTTTTTTTCACTTTCAGAGGTTTGCCCCCTTGCCAAAGGCGTCGGGTCAAGCGCAGGCCATGAAGAAGGGATAGGATCTGTTCCGGTTGAATAACCGATCTGCGAGATCAAAAGTATCAAAGCCATCACCAAGATTTTAAAAATTTTGTTTAAGGAGTTCATAATTCCTCCTTTTTCTTGGTTGGACGGCCTTTATGGGTTTAATCCGGGCCGACCGTGTTGGTATTTTCCATTAGTCCTCACATAAACTGATTCAAAATTGGACTCCCAGGTCCTTAAAGAGAGTTGGGGAATAAACGATAGTGATATATATATATATAATCCGTATTATACCTTTTATAATTTAAAATTCAAGGGTGTTGGTTCGTTAGCGCAAAATCAGAGATTGATTCTAAAATTGGCCGCTGTAGGGGCAGGCCACTGTGCCTGCCCTAACGAGGACAACCACAGAGGGATTGCCCCTACGAAAAATGGCCTGAAAAAGAATCAAGCCCTAAAAGCAAAAGCGGCCCTTTCCTGAAATCAGGAAAGGGCCGCTTTAATTTACATCACAAAAGGGATGTCAGCTAAGATAATCCTTAACTTACATCTTGGAACCTTCTGCATGGCTCTGCAGTTTTACTTCAACCTTTTCGGTCAAGCTGGCATAGTATTCTCTAAGGATAACGAGAACTTCTTCACGACCAAAGTGATCAACAACAGGTTCGTTGTTGGACAGGGCGTGACGCAGTTTGGTACCGGAGAGGATAACACGGTCATCTTTGCCATGGGGGCAGGTTCTCATGGAAGCCATGCCGTCGCATTTGTAGCAATAGAAGGTCCAGTCAATTTTCAGCGGTTCGCACAGCAGGCGTTTGCCGTCATCTTCAGGCATGGGGATGGTATCAAAAATTTCCTGTGCTTCAAACAGGGTGTAGAAGTCACCAACGCCGGCATGGTCACGGCCGATGATCATTTTGTTAACACCGTAGTTCTGACGGAAGGTAGCATGCAGCAGGGCTTCACGAGGACCAGCATATCTCATGTCCAAGGGATATCCGGCGTTAATAACATGCTCGGGAACGAAATAACCTTTGATCAGGGTGTCGATGCATTTGATACGTACTTCTGCAGGGATGTCACCGGGTTTCAGGTTACCGATCAAGGAATGGATCAAAACGCCGTCGCATACGTCAAGGGCGATCTTGCACAGATGTTCATGGGATCTGTGCATGGGGTTTCTCAGCTGCATGGAAGCAACGTTGGCCCAGCCTTTTTCATCCATGATCGCGCGGGTTTCTTTCGGGGTCAGGTAAACGCCTTTGAATTTTTCGGGGAATTCGCCTTCGGAAAGAACTTTTACAGGACCTGCCAGGCAGAATTCTTTTCTGGCCATAACCATCTGAACGCCGGGATGATCTTCCATGGCGATTTTCCAGAACACGTCATCTTCAGACTCTTCGCCATGACCTTTGTAGACTTTCTCACATTCCCATTTTTTCTCGTCTTCGGTCATTTCAAATTTTTCTTCGATCTTCATGGTGGCATAAATTTCACCATTTCTTTCCAGGGTGATTTCATCGCCAACATTGATGTCTGCAGCAGCATCAGCAGCAGCGTCGAGCATAACGGGAACCGGCCAGAACGTACCGTCAGCCAGCAGGAAGTCTTCGCAAACACCTTTCCAGTCAGCTTTGGTCATGAAGCCGTTCAGCGGAGAGAAGCCGCCGATACCCAGCATGATCAGGTCGCCTTTAACCTGGGAAGAGATTTCAATTTTTTTCAGACCTTCGGCTTTTTTCAGTTCAGCTTCCAGTTCTGCGCCTTCAAGCTTGCAGCATACAAGACCTTTTCCGCCATGGGGTGCAACTAATTTAGACATTTACGTCATTCTCCTTATCTGTGGTTAACTACCATTATGGGTGTCAGATGCCTTGACCCGGCACCTAACTTCAATTTTATTTAAAAATCTCGTAAGATTTAATGATGATTCGTCAATTTGTCAAGAATTATATTTGCTTAACTTTAACAGTTCCCCCACCTCACCCATGGATACTGCATGGGCATGGGCTTCAAGCCCGGGCTGTTTAAATGCAACAAACCAGGTGCCGGCCGATTCTGCCGCTTTTTTATCGTAAATGGAATCCCCGATGAACACAATCTGCCGGGGCAGCAGTGAGAACGCCCCCATAATTTTTTCAAGCTGATCAGGGAAGGGTTTAGGATTGGCGACATCAGATGCCGTGACAACAATATCAAATGATTTTTTCAGCTTATGTTCAAGGAGTACTTTTCCCATGGTATTTGTTCGGTTTGTGGCCACACCGCGCACCAGACCGGCCTGCTTTATGGCATCAAGCAACTCAATCAGACCCGGTTCCATCATCATCAACGGGATCACGCTTGCATAGCCAATGCTCTTAATCATATTGAATACAGGCCGATGGTCATTCATTTCCGGAAAAAGATACTCAACAGCAGCCGTTACCGTCATCATATGAATATTTATAAACTGCTCATCGTCAAGGGGCGGTTTACTAAAACCATCCAGGAGATCATTGTAAAATTTACGGTTGGCCAAGGCCGTATCAAACATGACACCGTCGCAGTCAAACACTACGGCCTTAATTACTGCTATATCCATTCTGTTATTTTCCTTGGGGCTGTTCATTCTTTCCATTTATCCATAGGCTCTGCATCTTCAAAAATGGCATATACTCTGATTCTCAAATGCGATTTATTGGGGTTGTCCGTTGTCAATGTAATAAAATCATAAATATCCGCAGAATGGTCGGAATAACAGGAAACCCTGACCTGCCATTTTTTTTCCCCCTGACCGGGCTTGATCAGCTCAGCTTTTATCTGCTTATTATACCTAAGCTTCATTCCAAGGATCTTTAATTCATCCATCTGTATCGGTTCAATTGTGACCACTTCACTTAAAGTCTGGCCGGGAGCCCCGATGAGGTTCACAGTGGAGGGACTGATTTTGACAATCTCTTTTATTGTGCCGGTAATTTTTAAATAAAATTTTTTATTTTCAGGATCATCGGTTTTGACCAAAATATTTTTACTCAACTCACGTCCGCCATACCCTGCGGTCTTAACGCCAATGGTAATTTTGCCTTCCCCGCCCGGGGGAATCTGCCTGTCAAAGGCTTTTTTATCACAACCTCAAGGCGGCCGAACATCAGTAATATTCAGGGGGGCATCCCCTTGATTTTTTATTATAAAATCATGGGTTAAAAGCGTTCCTTCAAGCACGGGCTCAAACTCAAAAGAGGGGGCCACCGGCACGGCGATAGGATCCGCCCAGACATACACCGGTCCCGCAAAAATAACCAAACATGCAAAAACAATTATAAAATTAACGTATTTCATTCTTTTTTTTATCCATATTTTTTTCCCAACGAATAGAGAAAATAGCCTATTCAACCCTTAAATTCAAGGCTGCACATTAAGAGCCTGTTTAAAATTGATGAATCGGCTGCAATCTCATGAAATTTCGCTTCGATCCCCTAATTTTTAAACAGGCTCTAATTGCAGATAAAAATCGGGATTACCAATTGGTCAGGTTCAGCAAGTAGAGAAAAGAATTTCATTAACCTGACGGCAAAGCAAATTATCCATATCCAGAATCGTGTTGTCAATGCGCCGGACCGGAACCATTCCCATGAGTGCATTGGTCACAAACACGTACGGCAGTGCGCAAAGCGTTTCAACATCCATAGTCGCCTGGGTAATAATAAAACCTTTTTTTGCCATAATCTGTATTACACAGTTAAGCGTTAGTCCATTGAGCACATGACTGGAAGCAGGCACAACCATATTTTTTCCATCCAGGGCCAGGATATTGCAAGTATTTGTTTCAGATACCGTGTTGTCTGAATTTAAAATCAGGGATTCATCCGCGCCATGCTCAAGGGCAAAGGTACGTGCCAGGTCGTAGAACAAGTAATTCATAGTTTTATGGTCTGCCAGAAATGAATGCCGGGCATGGGGAAAGGTCACCAGATCAAGGCCTTTTTTATCAAGCAATTCAAGGCGGTGCACATAGGTGCGGATAAAGGCGGCAGCACATACATGCCGCCCCGGCCGGTCATCCTTTGCCGCCAAAAGCTTGATCGCGCAGGTCTTTTGTTCAAACCCGTTTTGGAAAACCAGTTGTCCGATAACCGATTCCCAGCAGATATCCGGCAAAGTTTCCCCAAACACAGATCCCCAGGATGTTTCCAACCGCCTGATATGTTCCGGCAGCCGAATTGGAACTCCCCTATCCACCCGGATGGTTTCGAACAGTCCGGCCCCGTATAAAACACCTGTGATATCAGCCGGTACCCGGGCAAGGCTCTGGGGGACAAAGCAGCCATTTACCCAGGCGATTACCGGTTTTTCAATATTTTGGACAGTCCCTTGTGCCAGGGTATCCATCAGGGTTTTTCCCTTGGCCAAAGTCTCTTCAAACTCTTTTTCGGGATCTGAATCATAGACCACGCCGCCGCCCACGGAAAAAGTAAGCCGCCCGTCATGGACCACGGCGGTGCGAATGGCAATGGAGAGATCCATAGTGCCATGGAAGCTTAAGTATCCAATAGAACCGGTATACACATGACGCTTTACAGGTTCGAGCGCGTCAATAATTTCCATGGCGCGGATCTTGGGGCAACCGGTGATGGAGCCCCCGGGAAAGGCGGCCCGGACCACGGCAGCGCAGGAAACACCTTCTTTCAAGCGACCTTCAACCACAGATACCAGATGAAACACATTATCATAGGATTCCAAGCGTTTGTGGGCCGACACCTCCACCGAATCATGTTCTGTGACCCGGGACAGATCATTGCGCATCAGGTCCACAATCATGGTCAGTTCTGCATCATCTTTGGTGCTCAGGGATAAAATTTTGGCGATTCCTCTGTCCTGTTCAGGTGTGTTCCCACGGGCACTGGTTCCCTTGATAGGCCGTGTCTCAACAGTCTGGTCCTCAACTTTGAGAAAGCGCTCGGGCGACGTAGAGACCACCTGGTGGTCCCCGGCCTGGATAAAGGCGAAAAAGGGGGCGGGATTTTTTTCGAACAACTTTAAAAACAGGGCATAGGCATCACCGCTGAAACCGGTTTCAAAACGCTGTGACAGATTGGCCTGGTAGATATCCCCCTGTCTTAAATGCTCAATAATCTGTGATACGGCTGATAGATATTCGGGTTTGGCAAATGAAGAGACAAGTCCTGTGCCATCTGCGCAGAAGGTGCCGGATTGCCGGGATTGTTCAAGTCGATTTACAAAGAAATTTTCCCTTGCCAGAACATCTTTTTGCCCCCTATCCCGGTCAAACACGGGCAGACAAAGCCGGGTTTCAGAGGTTTTTCGATCCTGGATCAAAATGGCGGACGGGGCATACAGACAGATATCAGGCAACCCGTTGCCCACACAGGTCTTGGGCAGGTCTTCGATTGTATCTTTTAGATCATAGGCAAAATAGCCGAACAGACCAGCCGCCACAGGCAGATTGAATGTCTTATCAAACGAGGAAAACTTTTTTACCAGGGTATCAACCAGGTCAAAAGGGTCCTGTTCTGTTTCATGGCAGACAAAGTCCCCGGCTGAATCTTTGACTTTAATACAGATGCTGTTCCCAGTTCCTTTCATCGTCAGCCAAGGATCGACGGCAAGAATATGGTACCGGGCACAGTCCAGATCAGATCCGGACAAAAGCACCACTGTGCCCTCCTGTTGGGAAAATCGGGCAGCAGCATGCTCAAATGGTGAATCAAAATTTAAACCCCGGATCACAACGTCCGTGATCCGGGGTAAAAAAATTTTTTCAAGCATTATCTGAGAAAAGGATTCATCCGCTTTTCATTGGCAATAGAGGTCTCAGGGCCATGTCCGGGATAGACAGTAGTGTTTTCGTCCAAATTCAGCAACTTGGCTTTAATGGAAGATATTAGGGTGTCGTAATTGCCGCCGGGAAGATCGGTTCGTCCGATTGATCCCATAAAAAGGGTATCTCCGACAAACAGATGGCCGGGCGTGTAAAGGCAGATGCCTCCGGGTGAGTGCCCCGGGGTGTGAATCACTTCAAAAGTAATATTGCCAAAGGTAATCGTGTCACCATCTTTAAGATGGATGTCGGCAGGCGGGGAATTTTCTGCCCCAAGACCAAACATGGCAGCATGATTGGACAGGTCCAAAAGCATGGATTCATCATCAGGATGAACGGCAATCTGAGCAGCAGTAGCATCCTTCATTTTCTTGTTTGCCCCAACATGGTCAAAATGCCCATGGGTATTGATCAGATACTTTACCTTCAGTTCAGCCTTGGCAAGGGCCATGAGGATCCTGTCTGCATCATCGCCCGGATCAATGACAACTGCCTGTTTTGTATCTTCACACCCTACAATAAAGCAGTTGGCCATAATGGGACCGACTTCAAGTTTTTGTATAATCAAAACATTCTCCTTATTCTTCACATCCTGGTCCTGGTCTATCGTCACACCATCGTTTATGGCTCATACTGGGCCCGAATCCGATCCAAAACCCCGTTGATGAACGGCCCGGAATCCCGGGTACCGAACTTTTTGCCGATTTCAACCGCCTCATTAATGGATACAGATGACGGTATATCCGGCAAATTAAGCATTTCAAACACGGCAATACGCATGATATTTCTGTCCACTGCCGGCATACGGGAAATCTTCCAATTCTTGGCCCATTGGTCCAAAAGCGTGTCTATCTTTTCGCGATTCTCCAACACCCCTTGTACAAGCGTTTGAAAAAAAAGACGTGGGGGTTCACTTAAATCTTCCCCGTGCTGTTCAAGGAAGTCATCCATTTGCGGCCGGGAATCGGTTTTATTCAGATCCAATTTATTCAGATCCAGGGCAAACAGGGCCTGCAAGGCCAATTCCCGGGATTTACGCCTGTCACCCATGTTCTATTCCATAATCGCGCAAAGGTTTGCCATTTCAATGGCACCCAAGGCTACATCAAAGCCCTTGTTACCGGATTTTGTACCGGCACGTTCAATAGCCTGTTCAATGGTTTCAGTGGTAAGAATACCAAACATGACCGGCACGTTGGCCTCAAGGCTGACGGCAGCAATACCCTTGGACACCTCGGCACAGACATAATCATAATGGGTGGTGGCCCCGCGGATCACGGCACCTAAACAGATAATGGCGTCATATTTTTTCGAGGCCGCCATTTTAGCGACTGCCAAAGGAATCTCAAACGCCCCAGGCACTTTAACAATAGCAATATCGCTATCCTGTGCACCGCTTCTGATCAGGGCATCCAACGCTCCTGACACAAGCTTTTCCACAATAAAATCATTGAACCTGGCGGCAACAAGTCCGAATTTTTTGCCTTTGGCATCTAAATTGGCTTCAATTATCTGAGGCATATTTTTTCTTCCCTTTATTGTATTTTTTTTACGGCACTATGTTTTGACAAAGACTTGCCCATATGCAAGGCGCAAGAATATTTGCAACCGGAGCATACTCGAGTATGTGAGGATTGCAAATGTTCGCAGCAACGCCGCAGATGGGTGAGTATTTGTCCAAACATTATTTTATATGTAGTAGATGGCCCATTTTAGCCTGCTTACACTTCAAATACCCCTGGTTATAGCAATTGGGCGCCACTTCAATGGGCACCTGTTCCACAACGCTCAGGCCGTAACCTTCAAGCCCCACCATCTTCTTAGGATTATTAGTGAGCAGACGCATTTTGCGCACGCCCAAATCCACCAGCATCTGGGCACCGACACCATAATCACGCAGATCAGCTGAAAATCCAAGTTTTTCATTGGCCTGAACCGTATCCAAACCCTGACGCTGGTATTCATAGGCTTTTAATTTGTTCACAAGGCCTATACCCCGGCCTTCCTGGCGTAAATACAGAATGACGCCACAGCCTTCATCATCCACCATCTTCATGGCCCGGTAAAGCTGGTCCTGGCAGTCACATCGCAAAGAAGAAAAAATATCACCGGTCATACATTCGGAATGCACCCGCACCAGAATATCCTTTTCCGGGTCAATTTCACCCTTAACCAGGGCAATATGGGTAAGATTGTCAATATCATTCTCATAGGCAATGATTCTGAACTCACCGCCCACCCGGGTGGGAATAACGGTTTCAGCAGCCCGCTTTACAAAGCTTTCCGTCTTTAACCGGTATTTAACAAGATCCGCCACCGTGCAGATGCCGATGCCGTGCTTTTTAGCAAATTCTTCAAGGGAAGGCATCCGGGCCATGGTACCGTCATCATCCATGATCTCACAGATGACACCCGCCGGCTTCAGGCCGGCAAGGCGTGCAAGATCTACAGAGCCTTCGGTCTGGCCGATGCGCACCATAACCCCGCCGTCCCGGGCCCGCAAAGGAAAAATGTGGCCGGGTCTTGCAATGTCATGGGGACCGGTATCATCATCCACTGCCGTCAAAATAGTCGTAGCCCTGTCTGCTGCGGAGATACCTGTGGTCACACCGCGTTTGGCCTCGATGGAGACCGTAAACCCAGTCCCGTACTGGGATGTATTGTGATCAACCATCATGGGAAGGTCGAGCTTATCTGCAATACTGGAATCAAGGGACAGGCAGATGAGTCCCCGGCCATGGGTGGCCATAAAATTAATGGCTTCCGGGGTTACGGCCTCGGCCGCCATTGTTAAATCCCCTTCGTTCTCCCTGTCCTCGTCATCCACCAGGATGACCATTTTTCCATTTTTTATATCTTCAATTGCTTGTTCAATTGTTAAATGGGGCATTTTGTTATCCTTTACAAAAATCCGTTCCGGGCAAGAAATGACATACTGATGTCCGAGTCAGCATAAGCGCCGGCGTCGTTGGCACTCTTTGCGCGTGTCCCCTGCCCTGATAAAAACTTTTTCACATATTTTCCCAGCATATCCGTCTCAATATTGACGCGATCCCCTACGTTTTTAAATCCGATGGTTGTAATCTTTGCGGTATGGGGAATAATACTTACCGAAAAACCGTTTTCCCAACATTGGTTGATGGTCAGGCTGATACCGTCAATGGCAACCGAACCTTTTTCTATCATTTCATCAGCCAGGTTTTCCGGCACCTGGATGTCATATATGATGGCATTGCTCCGGGTCTCAATTTTTGAGACCGTACCCGTGCCGTCTATGTGGCCTGATACCAGATGCCCGTCTATGCGGTCCGACAACTTCAGCGCCCGTTCAATATTGACCCGGGCCCCGGGTCCAATGGAACCGAATGTGGTACGGGACACGGTTTCCGGTGCCATATCCACTTTGAACTGCCCTTTGCCAAGACTTACAGCGGTCAGGCAGGCCCCGTTCACGGCAATGGAATCCCCAATGCCTGTACCGGAAAGATCCAGGTCACAGGCAATCACCAAGATTTTGCCCTCTCCATGGGTTTCAATGCGCCGTATGGTACCCAGACTTTCTATGATTCCAGTAAACAAAAATTATCTCCCGCCATCAATCAATCTATTCTGCGATTCAATATAACCTGTAATCAGCATATCGGAAGCAAACGGCCGGGTACTCACCCGGACCAGTTCAAACACGTCTTTTATCTTTTCAGGCCCCGATCCGTTAAACACCGGAATGCCGTCATTTCCGCCCATAATTTTGGGGGCAAGAAAATAGCAGACTTTGTTTACAATACCTGCTGCCAGAGCTGATGCTGCCACACGTCCTCCGCCTTCAATCAAAAGACTTGTGATCGACAGCTCCCTTAACCTAATCATCAGGTCATTTAAATCAAGCAAATTTTCACAAACCCGGCATTCAAGAATGTGTGCGCCCTTGTCTTTGAGGCGCTGAATTTTGCCGGGATCACAACCCGGGCCTGTGACAATGATCGTAGGAGCATTTGAGTTTTGAACCACAACCTTGGCATTTTCCTGGATGGTCAAACGGGTATCCAGGATGATCCGGGCAGGATCACGGGTCTGTTTTCCCTCTATTCTGGCGGTCAAGGACGGATCATCCCCATGCAAGGTGCCGGCGCCAATAAGAATGGCATCATTTTGGTGGCGTAGTTCATGGCCGAAATTTCGAGATGTGCTGGAGGTGATCCACTGGGAATCCCCGGTTCTGGTGGCAATATATCCATCAAGGGTAGCAGCACATTTTAGGGTGACAAAGGGAGTGTTGTGATTTTGGACATTCCAGACAAAGTCTTCGATCAGGGTCAAGGCCTCTTGTTCCAAAAGTCCAGATACAACGTCAAGGCCATTTTCCCTTAAAAATTCAATCCCGCCCCCTGCAACAGGGTTGGGATCTTTGCAGGCCACAACAACCCGGCCGATACCTGCGTTAAGAATTTTATGGGTGCATGGGGGAGTTTTTCCGAAATGGTTGCAGGGTTCCAAGGTAACATAGATCGTGGCATTGGCCAACTTTTCAGGATTCTTTGCTGCGGCGTCATCAATGGCCACCACCTCGGCATGGGGGCCACCCGCTTTGGCGTGAAAGCCCTGGCCAATGATTTGACCGTTCTTTACCACCACAGCACCCACGCAGGGATTGGGAGAGGTATACCCTTTTCCCCTGGCTGCAAGCTCTAAAGCCCTTGCCATATAGTCCAGATCATTCATCTGTCTTAACAGGGTCTTCCACGCCCGACTCGGCATCTTCGGACCCGTGCTCCTTATGAATCAGACTTTCAAGTTCCTGGATAAAATCCGTCACATCCTTAAACTCCCGGTACACGGAAGCGAACCGGACATAGGCCACATCATCCAGATTCTTGAGGGCATTCATAATTTTTTCGCCCACCACTTTGGCAGACACTTCCCGGTCCCGGCTTTCCCGCAGGTCCCGCTCTATCTCATCCACGATCTGTTCGATCTGGTTAACGCTGATGGCCCTTTTTTCACAGGCTTTTTGAATGCCCCGCATCACTTTTTCCCTGTCAAACTCTTCCCGGCGACCGTCTTTTTTAACGATCATGACAGGGACCTGTTCCACACGTTCATAGGTAGTGAAGCGCCAGCCGCACGCCTGGCACTCTCTTCTGCGCCGGACCTCGAACTCAATTTTGCCCGGCCGTGAATCCACCACTCTGGTGTTTGGATTTCCACAATAGGGGCACTTCATATTAACCTCTTTGATTAATCAAAGCCGGATCAGTTCCACCCCGGCCTGGGCAAACATCTCCAGGGAAAGGGGGTCATCGTATCCCGTCTTGAAGTACACTTTTTTAATCCCCGCGTTGATAATCATCTTGGCGCAGATAGAACAGGGCCGGGTGGTGCAGTACAGAGTGGCACCGGCAACAGATATCCCGTGGTAGGCGGCCTGGATGATCACATTCTGTTCAGCATGGACGCCCCGGCAAAGCTCGTGTTTTTCTCCGGAAGGCACGTTGAGCTGTTCCCGCAGGCAACCGGTCTCTCCACAATGGGGAACTTGGGACGGCGCGCCGTTATATCCCGAGCATAAAATGCGTTTATCCTTGACCAGCACTGCGCCCACTTTTCGCCGGAGACAGGTGGACCTGGAAGCCACAAGGTTTGTGATGGCCATAAAATACTCATCCCAGGAGGGACGACCGTCACCCTTGTTTGCAAAATCCGGGGAAACAGGGTTCATCAAAAAGCCGTATCCCCGTATAAAGGATACCGGGTGCATAATTCTTTAACTTTGCCGGCCACGTCCGGTACATTGGCCTCGTCATCCAGCACATCGCAAATAAATCCGGCTATAGTGCCCACGGCATCTTCATTCATACCCCGGGAAGTGACCAACGGCACACCGATACGCACACCCGAGGTAACAAAGGGGCTTCGTTTTTCATTGGGTACGGTATTTTTATTCACCGTAATATTCGCCCTTCCCAAGCGTTCTTCCGCGTCTTTTCCGGTGATGTCCCGTCCGGAAAAATCCACCAGGACCATGTGATTGTCAGTACCATTGGATACCAGCTTGTAACCCCTTTCCATGAGGACCTTTGCCAGCACAGCGGCATTTTTAACCACTTGTTTCTGATATTCGGTGAACCCAGGCAACAAGGCCTCTTTAAAGGCCACGGCCTTAGCCGTAATAACATGCATCAAAGGCCCGCCCTGGATACCGGGAAAAATTTGGGAATTAATTTTTTTGCCCAGTTCGGCGTTGGAGAGGATCAGTCCACCTCTGGGACCACGAAGGGTTTTATGGGTGGTGGAGGTAATGATATCTGCGTATCCCACAGGTGTGGGGTGTACTCCTGCAGCGACAAGCCCTGCAATATGAGCCATATCCACCAAAAAAAGCGCGCCACAAGCCTTGGCAATTTCGGAAAAGCCCTTAAAATCAATAGTTCTAGGATAGGCCGAAGCCCCTGCCACAATCATTTTAGGCTTATTTGCCCGGGCCAGGTCTTCCACCTGATTCAAATCAATGGTCTCGGTTTGCGGATTTAGACCATAATGGGAAAAATTGAACAATCGACCGGAAAAACTTACCGCTGCGCCGTGGGTTAAATGCCCACCATGGGAGAGATCCATGGCCAGTATCCCATCCCCGGGGGAAAGCACGGATAAATAAGCCGCCATATTCGCCTGGGATCCGGAATGGGGTTGAACGTTGGCAAATTCCACACCAAACAGCTTTTTTACCCGTTCAATGGCCAGGTTTTCCGCCTGGTCCATGAACTGGCACCCGCCATAATAACGTTTTCCCGGATACCCTTCAGCATATTTATTGGTCATAATGGAGCCCTGGGCTTGCATGACTGCCCGGCTCACTGTATTTTCCGAAGCGATGAGATTCAGCCCGTATTCCTGCCGACTATATTCACTATCAATAACGGAGGCAATCTCAGGGTCACAAGATTTGATAAATTGTATATTTTCCATAATTCAATCGCGCCTTTCTTCATCCAGGGAACGAATACGATCCAGATGGCGACCACCTTCAAAGGGGGTGGCAAGCCATTCTTTGACCAGCTCAAAGGCAAGAATGTCACCGACTATACGACCACCCATGACCAGGATATTAGCATCATTGTGCTGCCGGCTCATCCTGGCGGAAAAAATATCCGAGCACAATGCTGCCCGTACGCCTTTAAACCGGTTGGCCTGCATGGACATGCCAAGGCCGGTACCGCACAAAAGAATGCCCCGGCTGAATGTACCGTCGGAAACCGCCCCGGCCACCTTTTTGCCGAAATCGGCATAATTTACAGAATCAGTGCTGTGGGTACCCGCATCCTCAACTTCATAGCCAAGGCCGATGAGCAGGTCCTTGATCTTTTCCTTTAATTCAAACGCGGCATGGTCACTGCCGATTATGATCTGTTTATCCTTATCCATATCTACCCGGCCCCTTATATTTACCTATGATTTCGATGCAATGAAATCATAAATATCCTGGACAGTTGACAGTTTTTCGGCCTGATCATCGTCAATTTCAATTTCAAAAATCTCTTCCATTGACATGATAAGCTCAACAATAGTCAGAGAATCAGCACCAAGATCTTCGATCAACGACGCCTGGGGCACCACATCCTCAATATCAATGCCGGGAATTTTTTCAGCAATAATTTTTCTTACTTTGGTTTCAATGGTCATGATCTGACTCCTTGAAGTTCCTTCCGACTAACTAATCGTCTGTATCCATTTCAGGGTTTACATTTCTGCCTTTGTATGCGCCGCATTCAGGACATGCAGTATGGGGCAGTTTGGGCTCCTGGCACTCGGGACACAGGGTTACAGTGGGGGCACTGGTTTTATAATGGGTACGTCTTTTTCTTCCTCTTGCTTTGGAAACTTTCTGTTTGGGTACGGCCATGACTCTCTCCTAACTATATTATTTTATTTGGTTTTTATTTAATACCTGCCAAAATTTAAAACATATCTAATTACCTTATTTTTTATTTGAAGTCAACCAAAGAATCCTGGGATGAATTGCTGATTGCTTTAGCCCCCGCAATTATGATAGATAAATCGTCGATTTTACGCCTTTTTATACGACTTCGGGCGGTACAGGACATTTTAACCTGTACCGCCTGTTGTTCGTAAAGTTTAACTTTTGGAGATCATAATGGATACAATAATTACACGCTTTCCGCCCTCCCCCACCGGCTACCTGCATATCGGCGGTGCCAGGACTGCACTTTTCAACTGGCTGTGGGCCAGAAAAAACGCAGGGCAGTTTGTGCTACGTATAGAAGACACTGATGAAGCCCGTTCCACAAAAGAGTCCGTGGACGCCATTCTGGAATCCATGGAATGGCTGGGAATTGACTGGGATGACGGCCCCTATTTCCAGACCCAGCGCCATGATATTTACAATGAACACATTGACCGCCTGGTTGAACAGGGCCATGCCTACTATTGCGACTGCACGCCCGAAGAGGTTAATGCCATGCGCGAAGAGGCCAAGGCCAAGGGGCTTAAGCCCATGTATAACGGCAAGTGCCGGAACCGCGGGCTTAAAAAAGGGGAAAACACCGTGGTGCGGTTAAAAACCCCGGACACAGGCGTCACCATTGTGGACGACATTGTCAAAGGCAGTACCGCTTTTCAGAATACGGAAATTGATGACTTCATCATCCAGAGAAGTTCAGGTATGGCCATGTATAACCTTGCAGTGGTGGTGGATGACATTACCATGGGTATTAATACGATTATCCGGGGGGATGACCACCTGGTAAATACACCCAAACAGATTCTGATTTACCAGGCATTAGGCGCACCCTTGCCGGTGTTCGGCCATGTACCCATGGTGCTGGGGGCGGATAAGGCCCGGCTGAGTAAACGTCATGGCGCCATGTCAGTGGGTGAATATAAAAAGATGGGATTTCTGGCTGATGCACTGATTAACTACCTGGTCAGACTGGGATGGTCCCATGGAGACCAGGAATTTTTTGAGCGCCAAGAGCTTATTGAAAAGTTCGACCTTGAACATCTTGGCCGCTCTGCCGGTATGTTTGACATGGATAAGCTGTACGCCCTGAACGCCAAACACATCCAGAAAAAGAAACCCATAGAATTAGGCGATGACCTTGTGCCTCACCTGGTGGACCTTGGCATTGACGCCCAAAATGATGCCTTTACCCAGGGGGTAATCGAAACGCTTCAGCCTAGAAGCAAAACCCTTGTGGAAATGGCCCAGGGTGCGGTTTTTTACTATAAGGATGAAATTGAGTTTGAGGAAAAGGCTGCCAAAAAATTCCTTAAACCTGGAACTGAGGATCTTTTAAACAAATGTGCCGATGGCTTTGAAGGCCTTGGGGACGACTTCAGCCAGGGTGCCCAGGAAGAGATCTTTAAACAGATCATGGAAGAAACAGGGCTCGGGTTTGGTAAAATTGCCCAGCCCCTGCGGGTGGCTGTCACCGGAACAACGGTGAGCCCCGGCATATTTGAAATGTTTATCGCCCTTGGAAAAGAAAAAACCGTCCAGCGCATCAAAAAGGCGGCACAATTTTGTGCGGCCCAGGGCTAATGAAAAACTAAGTGCCGAAAATCATACCTCAGCACCCCACGCAGTCGGTGGCAGGTTGTAACGGATCACAACTTGAGGCGTAGTCAAGGCAGAAACCTTTGACTGCGCCCATTCTTTTGCAGCAGCGGCTGCCGTCCAGGTATACCCCGGCACACCACAATCCAGGCATGGTAAGAGATCCCCTTTTGACATGTGAGACATAAATCAGTATTCTTTTACTCGATCATCAAGTTTTTAGGGAATTTGTTCAAATTCAAGGCGGAAACAATTTTTAACCGGAGGAATATACAATATATTTTGAGGATTAAAAATTTTTTCCAATGCCGAAGTTGGGCAAATTAACAAAAACTTGATCATCGAGTTTTAAAAGCAAGAACTCAATCCCATGCATGGAAATTACAAAGGATGTATTATGGATAATACGGATATCATGAACATTCTGAAAAACTATAAAAAGGAAGTTTCAGGACAATACAATATTATTTCAATCGGTGTCTTCGGATCGGTCGCCCGGAATACCCCAGGCGAAGAAAGCGATATAGATATTGTAATAAAAATTTCTGAACCGGACTTGTTCATGCTTGCAGGCATAAAAGATGATCTTAAGAGAAGATTCAACAAACCTGTAGACATTGTCACTTACAGTGAAAATATGAATCCGTTTTTAAAAAAACGCATTGATAAAGAGGCTGTCTATGCCTGATAAAGCCCTTACTTTGGAAGTCCTCGGACAAATTGAGAATGCTGCGCAAAAAGTTGTTACTCGTTTTGAAACAATCAGGTACCCCGGGGATTTTACAGATTCAGCAGCAGGGGTGGAAAAAATGGATGCAATCTGTATGATGCTGATCGTTATCGGTGAATCACTTAAAAATCTGGATAAAATTACTGAGTGTAAATTGTTGCCGCACTATCCGGAGGTGGATTGGAAAAAAGCAAAAGGAATGCGTGATATCATCACTCACCACTATGCCGATATCAATGCCGATACCGTGTTCTTTACATGCAAGAAAAAAATTCCTCAGCTTTTATCCACGACTAAAAAAATGATCAAGGATCTCAAATCATCATAGGACTGACAAAAAAAGACACCGGGAACAAATGATCAAACCTCATCCTGACAGTAGTACTCCTCTCAAATACGTCATTTTTTTTTGCCGGATTTGAAATATCAGGAACCCAATAACAAAAGTAGTCAACGCCTTTAATGGCAAGGGTTACACCCCAAATAAATAGACAGATTGTGGGGGTATCGATTCCTAAAAATTTTCTAAAAATCAACGTGAACATCTGCGGCTCGCCCGCAGCATGTTCTTGTTATCAACCACCTTAAAAGTTCCATTTTGCCCAAAAAAAACATTAACCTAAACTTTTTTTGGAGGTGCTTTTTTAAGTATATTTGTTTTATTTCAACGTATTAGATGAGCCCGACCCACGATCCAATCATGAACAAAGAGAGGCGGCTAACGAAACATTTTTTATTTAACCGCCTGGGGCTTGGCGATCTGGAACAACAGGCAAAACATTTGAGACTATTGATTCTAAATGGTTTCGAAATCTTCCCTGATTTCCTTGTTTTTCAAAAAATATTTCAAAAACGGAAAAATGGAGCTAAACTTCAAATTCGACCAGTTCATAAACATCTGAAAGCGTTAATTCACAATCAATGGCCTCTATACTGATGGATTGCTCCATATGGGTGTATGGGTTCAATATTTGCCAAATGCCTTTGTCACCACGAACAAAACGCTCCACAAGACAATTGTATTGAGAAACAAGGATATATTCCTGAAGTGAATCAATCTGCCGATAATGCCTGAACTTTTTTCCCCGATCATACAGTTCGGTGGCATTTGAAAGAATCTCGATAATGACAATGGGATTCAGTAATGTTTCAACGCCTTTTATTCTTTCCAGTTCGATCTCTCCACAGACAACGGCAATATCCGGATAGGTATACTTATTGATCTCATTGATTTTGACCCGCATGTCGTTTGTAAAAGGCCTGCATGACGAGCCCCGAAGCCTATTTTTGAGTTGATTGAAAATATTCCCGTTGATCTGGTTATGGTTCAGACTGCCGCCTGTCATGGCAAAAATTTCACCATTGATGTACTCATGCTTGATTTGTGACGTCCTCTCAAGCTCCAGGTAAGCTTCCGGTGTTATCCGGATATTTTCTTTTTGTCGGGTGTCCATGGTTGATCCTTCCTTATATTTATATAAGGCTCTATGCACCGAAAACCATACCGCAATATCCCACAAAATCGGCGTTGGGCTCTAACGGATCAAAACTTGAGGCGTAGTCAAGGCAGATACCTTTGACTGCGCCCATTTTTTTTGCAGCAGCGACAGCCGCACAGGCCGCCCCGGAACAGCACATATTATGGCGGGACAGTCCCTGGTGAATAATCTGCTTTTCATCCATGGTTGTTAATGCGTTAATGGCAGCCGCGTCATTTTCCTTTGCAACCCAGTCAAATGCAGCCTTGCCCGACCCAACCGGTTCAAATCCGAATCGCGGGCCGTAATGGGTCATGTCGGTGGAACCCACCACCGCCAGGGAGCGGTCCAGCTCTTTTGCAGCCACAACTGCGGCTATTCCCAATGCTTGCGCCGCATCCGAGGGCGGCACGGCGCACACCACAATCCGGGCTTTTGGGAAAAAATATTTTATAAAAGGATATTGCAGTTCCAGGGTATTTTCTTCGGGGAATCGGGTGGGTGTCAATTGCTTCAGGTTAACACTTGCGGCGTCGGCCTGCTTTACCAGCCGATCTATGAGCGCCTTGTCGATTTCAACGGCGCCCAAAGGGGTATCAACGGCTGTGCAGTCCAGAACAAAGGCCGGGGAATCAGCATGCATGTGAACCCCGAAAAGAACAATGGTGTCCACAGCCCGACGGCCATGGGCCAGTGCGGCAAACACCCGGCAGGCCAATTTCCCGGAGTAAATCCAGCCTGCATGGGGAACAATACCCGCCACAGGATTATCCAGAATTTTTGTATCTGCTTCTGTTTTAAAATCATCGTTAAACCGTTCGATAGCAGACCGACACTGGTCAGCTGAGCCCGGATACCAGGATCCGGCAAATGCCATTTCTTTTACACTCATTTTTCCCTCCAAACCGTAAAAAGGACTGTTCTTTGGGATGAACCTGCACGATTATCCCAGTTTTTCCTTAACCTTGGTGCGCAGCCATGAGAGCCATGGCTCAATGCCTTCCCGGGTCTTGGCGGAAAGTTCAAACACCGGCATGCCCGGATGCACCTTGCCCATATTTTCCACAGCCAGGGCCGCATCAAAATCCAGATAGGGCAACAGATCTATTTTATTTAAAATGGCGGCATCCGCCACCTGGAACATGAGCGGGTATTTCAAAGGCTTGTCCTCGCCTTCGGTGACGCTTAAAACCACGACCCTTGCATCCTCGCCAATATCAAATTCGGCAGGGCAAACCAGATTGCCGATGTTTTCCACGATGAGCAGGTCAAGGTCATCGCACCCCAGGGCCCTGGCCGACGATTCAATGAGATGGGCTGCCAGATGACAGTCCCCGCCGAACTGGTCCGTGTTGATCTGGGTCACTTTGGCGCCTGTTACAGAAAGCCGGTCCGCATCATTGGTGGTGCAGACATCGCCCACAATCACCCCTACCCGGATATCGGGCATCAGCTTTTCCAGGGTCCGGCACAGGGTTTCGGTCTTGCCGGATCCCGGCGATGACATCATATTCAGGACAAACACCCGTTTTTCTCTAAAAAATGCCCTGTTCCGATCAGCATCGGATTCGTTTTTTTCCAATACCCGTTTTTGTATATTGATTTCCATGGTTTACCTCTCTAATCATCGGCTATCTCTATGGATGAAATCTCAATCTCCCGTCCCGAAATCATGGTCACCTGGCCGTCTTTACACGCAGGGCACCCAAAGGCAGGGGTATTGGTCTGCCATTCAAGGTTACAACGTTCACAGCGCAGACACACCGGCACCTCGTCAATTATCAGTTCAGCGCCTTCAAGGGGAGTATCCTTGGTGATCACCTCCAGGCAAAAGGAGAGGCTGTGCTCCACCACCGCAGCCAATTTGCCGATCCTTAAATTCAGTTTCTCCACCCTTGGATTTTCAATGTCATCGGGGATGGCATCCAGGGCGATGGTTACCAGCTGTTGGGCAATACCCATCTCATGCATGCTTATTGATCCTGCCTTGCTTTAAAGAACTGTTGTTTAAATTGAGGGAATCCGTCCTCCTGTATTGCATGACGCATTTTGGCCATAAGGTCAAGATAATAATAGAGATTATGAATGGTGTTCAGACGATAGGACAACAGTTCCCGGGATTTATACAGATGGCGAAGATAGGCCCGGGAGTAATTGCGGCAGGTATAACAGCCACAGGTTTCATCAATGGGACGCTCGTCCGTCTTGTACTTGGCATTGGGGATATTAACGGTACCGGTATGGGTAAAAAGCTGGCCGTTTCTGGCATTCCTGGAGGGCATCACACAGTCAAACATGTCGCAGCCCATGCCCACCAGGGTCACAAGATTTTCAGGCGTACCCACCCCCATAATGTACCGCGGCTTTTGCGACGGCAGAAGCGGCAAAGTATAATCGGCCACCTCATACATCACGTCGGTGGGCTCTCCCACGGAAAGACCGCCAATGGCAAAGCCGGGAAAATCAATGGCAGTGATCTGTTCAGCGGACAAAGAGCGAAGTTCTTCGACCATGCCGCCCTGAACAATACCGAACAGATTATTAACCGCGCCGTTTTCCTGCCAGAAATCAAAGCCTCTTTTCGCCCAGGCCGTGGTCTTATTCAAGGCATCAGCCACTTGCTGGTCCGTCGCCGGATGCCCTTGGCACCAGTCCAGGGACATCATAATATCCGACCCCAGAATCATCTGGATTTCAACGGCCCGTTCCGGAGAAAAAAAATGCCGGGAACCGTCAATATGGGATTGAAAATGCACCCCTTCATCGGTGAACTTGGCCAGTTTTGCCAAAGAGAAAAACTGGAATCCCCCGGAGTCGGTGAGCATGGGCTTATTCCAGGCCGTAAAGGTGTGAAGCCCTTTCATGGTTTCAATGACTTCGACGCCCGGCCGCAGATATAAATGGTAGGTATTGCCAAGAATAATCTGGGCCCCGCAATGTGCCAGATCCTCCTTTGACACGGCCTTCACCGATCCCACAGTGCCCACAGGCATGAAAATAGGTGTTTCAACAACACCGTGGTCCGTGATGATCCGCCCCAAACGGGAGCGGTCCCGGCCGTCACTTTTTTTACTATTATCTTTTATCAGGTCAAATGTAAGCATCTTTTATTTTTACTCTATTCTATAAACATGGCATCGCCATAACTGAAAAACCGGTACGTTTCAGCCACTGCGACCTTGTAGGCATCCAGAATCCGTTCCCGGTCATAAAAGGCGGAAATCAGCATAAGCAGTGTGGATTCAGGCAAGTGGAAATTGGTGAGCATGGCATCCACGCATTTGAACCGGTAGCCTGGATAGATAAACAGATCGCACCGGCCCCGGCCGGCCGAAATTCTGCCCCCAGGATCGGTACAAAACTCCAGGGTCCGCACAGCAGTGGTACCCACGGCAATAACCCTGCGGCCGGCGCCACGGGCCTGGTTAATCGTTTCAGCAGTCTGCTCATCTACAATAAAATATTCCGAGTGAATCTGGTGATCCCGTATATCCTTAACCCGCACCGGGACAAAGGTGCCATACCCCACATGCAGGGTAATACGGGCCACGTCCACACCCTTTTCAGAAAGCGTTGCAAGCAGGTCGTTTGTAAAATGAAGCCCGGCCGTGGGTGCGGCCACGGCACCTTCGGCTTGAGCATAAACCGTCTGGTAATCCTGCCGGTCTTTCACCTCATCCATTTGCGCCGGTGCGCCTTTCCCCTGCCCCGGATTTTTATTCCGTTTGATATAAGGCGGCAGGGGCATTTTGCCTGCTTTTTTTAATCGGGATAAAAAATCATTGCCGCCATCAAAGGAGACCACAGAAATTCGGTCCCGGTGTTCAATCACAGTGGCCTTGATATCCTGACCCAGATCAAGTACCGTACCCGGTTCCGGCCTGCGTGACGCCCTGATCAGACAGTCACACTGGAACCGTCCGGTATCGGCCAGGTGTTTCATGCCAGCCGCATAGTCAATAATGAGGACCTCTACGCGTCCCCCCGTGGGTTTATGCCCTAAAAGTCTTGCCGGCACCACCCGGGTGTCATTGACCACCAGCAAATCACCGGGACGCAACAGATCAGCGATATCAAGAAACCTGCGATGGCTGATGCCATGGCTTCTGCGGTCCAGGTGCATGAGCCGGGACAGACTTCTGTGTTCACAGGGTGCCTGGGCAATCAAGGATTCGGGCAAATTATAGTGGTAGTCAGACAGATTGTACATCAACCGCCCCCCATGGCAAGGTATACGACCGCCAGACCTGCAAGCATCATAAAGAAGCCAAACCGCCTTAAGCCGCCTTCGGGCATTTGCTGGATTAGCGTTACCATCTGTTGCATTTTATGCGGCGCTATGAAATAGGGCAGCCCTTCCACAATCATGACCATGCCCATCACGCAGAAAAAAAATTTCATTAAAATGATTTCCTTTTATTCTTTTATTAGAGGTACCCTTGATAATTAAAAATATCAAGGTTATAAAGGAAGGCTGGTAAGAACTCAACCCCGGGTATGAATGTCTTCATGCGCCGGGCACCCAAAGGAAGCAAACATCACATGGCATTTGAACCTGTTATCGGACTAGAGGTCCACGCCCAGCTTAAAACTAAGACTAAAATTTTCTGCAACTGCTCAACCACCTTCGGCAAGGCCCCCAACGCCAATACCTGCCCCGTATGCACGGGTATGCCGGGGGTTTTACCGGTACTGAATAAACAAGCCGTCACCTTTGCGATCAAAGCCGGTCTTGCCACCAACTGCACCATCAACCGGGAAAGCCGGTTTGACAGAAAAAATTATTTTTACCCGGATCTTCCCAAGGGTTACCAGATCTCCCAGTTTGCCATGCCCATTGCCGAACACGGCTTTCTGGATATTGAAGCAGATGGAAAGGAAAAGCGCATCGGCATTACCCGCATCCACATGGAAGAAGATGCCGGAAAGCTTATCCACGATCCCTTGCGCGGTAAAAGCCTGGTAGACCTGAACAGAACAGGCGTTCCCCTTATTGAAATTGTCAGTGAGCCCGACCTTCGCACAGCGGCCCAAGCAGGTGCATACCTAAGAAAACTGCACGCCATTTTAAAATACATTGACGTTTGCGACGGCAACATGGAACAGGGCTCATTCAGATGTGACGCCAATGTCTCCCTGCGGCCCGTGGGGCAGGAAGAATTCGGCATCCGCACCGAGCTTAAAAATCTGAACTCATTTAAGAATGTGGAAAAAGCCATCCTGTATGAAATCCAGCGTCAGACCTATGTATTGGAAGAGGGTGGACAGGTCATCCAGGAGACCCGCCTGTGGGATCCGACCAAAAACCGCACCGCATCCATGCGGGGCAAGGAAGAGGCCCACGATTACAGATATTTCCCTGATCCCGACCTTGTACCGCTGATTGTGGACGATGCCTGGATAGAGGAAGTGCGCGGCGGCATGCCGGAACTGCCCGATGAAAAAAAGCAGCGGTTTATCACGGAATACAATCTGTCTGAGTATGATGCCGGTGTTTTAACAACCGACCTGGACATGGCCAATTTTTTTGAGGAGACCATTAAGCCGCTAAAAAACATCAAGCAGGCCGCCAACTGGACCATGACCACCCTCATGGGCATGCTTAACGCCAAGGGCGTTGAAATCAGTGATTCACCTGTTTCAGCTCATGAGTTTTCAAAACTCCTAGGACTTCTGGAATCTTCCCGAATTAATGCCAACGCCGCCAAAACCGTTTTTGAACAAATGGTTGAAACCGGCCAAGATCCGGAATCCATAGTCAAAGAAAAAGGCCTTGAACAAGTATCAGATCAGGGCGAACTTGAAGCGATGGTGGATGAAATCATCAATGAAAACCCAGAAGAAGTTCAAGCTTACAGGGACGGAAAAACCAAACTGTTCAGCTTTTTCATGGGGCAGGTCATGAAAAAAACACGGGGGAAGGCAGACCCCAAAGTGGTCACGCCCATGCTTAAATCAAAACTGTAACTCGATCATCAAGTTTTTAGGGAATTTTTTCAAATTCAAGGCGGAAACAATTTTTAACCGGAAAAATATACAACATATTTTGAGGATTAAAAATTATTTCCAACGACGAAGTTGGACAAATTAACAAAAACTTGACGAGTGTAACGGGGAATGTAAATGAAGAAACCAAATACCTTAATTAAAGCAATGATGTCCGTTTTCATCCTTGGGGGATTGATATTTCCATGTACGGCATTTGCCGGTACGCCTGAAACCCTTGCAGTGCTTTCATTTAACATCAATGCCGACAAGGATCTGGACTACATTAAAAAAGGTATCTCAACCATGCTCTATTCCAGGCTCACCTGGCCTGAAAAAGTCGTTGTTGTACCGCCCAAAAAGATGGCGTCCCTTGAGGCCGGATTAAAAGGATTTTCCGGCAATGAACTGGTCCATGAGACGGCCGCAAAGACCGGATCCAGATATGTCCTCTACGGCACTATCACCAGTCTTGCAGGTGCCTTCAGTATTGATGCCAAAGTATTTGACACCAATGAAAAAAAGTATATGGCTTTTTTTGAACAATCCAAGAACAGTGACGACCTGATTAAAAAGGTGGACCGTATTGCCGCTGCCATAAACCATAAAGTATTCAACCGTACAACCGTCACCTGGGAACAGATGGAACAAGAAAAGCAGAAAAAACTCAATGAATTAAAAAATCAGAATCCGGAAAACCTCATGCAGATGCCGACCGGATGGCAACCCGAAGAAAAGGTCGGCTGGAAAGTCTGGAAATATCTGTTCTAAGATAACCACGGAAAACACGGAAAGGCACGGAAATGAGATTGAGCGCTTTGCGCTCTAACTTTCAGTGCTTTCCGTATCTTCCGTGGTTCACAAAAAAGATCATCCCATATAATCCACCAGGCTTAACCCCATAACAGAAGAGGTCGAACTCAAGGCCGCTTGATAAACAGTCTGGGCAGATTTAAGATCCATAATAGCTTCCACGATATCTGCATCCCGGACCGTGGAGCGCTGGGTGGTCAGTGTCAAATCCGAATCCAAGATGGTGGCTTCGGTAGTGGTAGTGCTGCCGTAAATCCTGCCCACAGTTGAGATACTTGATGTGAGACTTTCATAATGATTGTCCAGCCAGTTCATTGCCCGCTGAATGCCGTCCACATCATCATTTTCCAGGGCGTCTTTGAGATTAAAAATCGTATCCCATATACTCCAGGTGGCTTCTTCTCCTCCCAAGGGTTTTGAAGAGACATCCTCGGCATTGAAGCCAAGATCTTTAAAGCCAAGATCTTCGGCAGCACTTGAGTCGGCATTATTCCCCGAGGAAAACAGCAGATCAAAGGATTCAAGTTGCCGGCCGGTGTCCGTGTTCTCGCTGATGGTAAAAGAGTCGGTCTTTTCATCATAGAATACCGAATAGTTAACCCGGTTGCCGTTTTCAGCCGATTCGGATTCGAGGGCCTTCTCCACGGCTGCGGCATAGGTTTCAGGCGTCGAGTAATCGTCTTCATCTATAACGGCGGTCAATTGAACCGAAGTACCGCCTCTGTCCAGAAGGGTTTCGGTAAAATCAATCCGATCATTCTGACCTTCAACCACGGACAGACCTGGAGGCACGGAAAAGTTGTCGGACACCGGGAAATCACTGGTAACCGTTTCAAGGATCACGGTTTCGCTGTCAAACCCCAAATCAGGTAAAATACTTGCGTTTTCATATCCTTCCACGATATCAAAAGAGACCGTATCTCCCTCTTCAGGCGTACCATTCAAATTTACAACAATGTCTGGTTCCCCGTCATCATTTACGTCGATTTCTATGAAGTCATCGCTTGCTTCAACTTCAATCTCGGAAGGCAACCCATATCCCGGATCGTTGGACACTTTCCAGGTGCTGTTGCTGCCGTCTTCGGTGTAGGTTAACGTTAATGGTTTTGTACCCTCGGGAACCGGCGTGTATTCGGTCACAGCCGTTTTATTAACTATATTGATTTTTTCATCTTCAAAATTTTTACCATCTGTTTCAAGATTCGAGATCCTGACGGTTTCCGTCTGGATCGCTTCAAAGGTAACACTCATGGGCGTGTCAAGACTGCCGTCAGTGCCAATGGAAAATGCGTTGGCTTCCTCATCATATTCCACCTCGTAGGCAACGCCGTGTCCCTGTTCCCCACTGGCTTTTTTCAGGGTATCCTCAACAGCAGCGGCAAGTTCTTCCTTGCTGTAAGTCCCGCTCGTAATGGTTGCCTCCATGGTAATGATATTATCGTCACCAGTGCCGGGATCTTCGATGAAAACAATCCGGTTGTTGGTGGGATTTACTATAATTTTATCTTCATAAAAAAGATCAGAGCCACAGCAGTCCAGGGATATGGTGGTGTGCTGGGATGTACTTATATTTACCGCGTCACTGCTCCCGTTGTAGGTTACGCTGGTGGGATTATTATCATCATCTAAGGTAAACGGGGGTGTCCGGTTATCATCGCCACCAAATACATATCCGCCATAGGCGTCTGTATTGGCAAGGTCCAGAAGGCCGTCAAGGTAAACCAGCATATTCTCTGCAGCGTTTGAGCGCTCCTGGTAAGAGGCCGATGCATTGGCCAAAGCCGAAGATAAAACCTTCATCTCAGACAACTGATCAGCCATCGAGTCAAGGGCGGTTTCAGCCGTGGTAAGCACGTTCTGAGCCTGGTCCACATTCACCTGATACTGGTCCAATGCGGCCAGGTCGGAATTAATGCTCAGCACCTGCTTCATACCCGATGGGTCATCAGATGCGGAACTGATTTTCTCATTGGTGGATACAACCTCATTGGCCTCGTTTAAATCAGAGGTGAGCCGTCCAAGCTGATATGTGGCCTGTTTGTATATGCTTATGGTTGCTACTCTCATGGCAAACCTCCTATAAGATTAAATGTTTCAAAAATCAACGCGTTGCAAGCAGGGCGTCGAACATTTCCTGCACTGTTGTCAGCAACTTAGCCGCTGCAAGATAGGCCTGCTGCTGAGCTGTCAGATTAATCATTTCTTCATCCAGGGACACGGCTGATGTTGAATCCCGCTGCGCCGTAAGCTGGTACACCAGACTTTCGGAATAGTCTAAAGCGGAATTAATACCGGCGGCGGTCGACCCGATGGTAGAAACCAGAGAAGCCTGGTAATCATCCAGGGAGGTAGTGGTTACCGTGACCGTAACACCCTCTCCCCTGGTATATGTATACGATTTCATGTCAACACTGTCATAACGGGTGTCGGCCATGGCCAGGGCATTGGTGTTATCGTCGGCTGCAAGCTCGAAGGTTTCAGTATCCAAGATGCCTGACGCCAGCAGGTCTGTGCCGGACAGCACGTCATTGACACTGATGTTTGATGCCTTTGTACCGGTAAAAAAGGTATTCACCCCAAGGGCTGCAGCAAGACCGCTGTCCCCGTCTTCATTCCCTGCAAAGGCATAGGACAGATCATCTGCGTCCTTGGATTCCAAATCCATGCGGATATATCCGTCACCTGAAACCGACTGGTCAAAGGTGATTTCAATATCCCCTATACCGTTACCGTTCAAATCAATCTGAAACCCGTCATCATCGCCGCCTTCGGGAAGAATAGCGATGATGCCTCCCGTGGGATCACCGGCAACGGTCCAGGTGACGCTCGCGTCGCTTGGGTCAGTCGAGCGTACAAATTCAAGGCCCTCAGCCTCAATGTCAAGGGCACCATAGTTTAACACCGTGATCTCAAAATTTTCTTCGTCAATGTTGTTACTGCCCGAGCAGGTAACGTTTTCAATGGCGCAATAATCATCATGGGTATTAAATTTAATGATATTATCTTGTGTAACCGAAGCCGTCACACCGCCTGCACTCCGGTTAAACTCATGGGCAAAGGAGTCAAGGGTCCAATGCCACTCCGAAAGGGTCTGTATGTTATCTCCCACGACTTTACCATTTTCATCCGTGGTGACATAAAAGACATCCCCGTTCACAAGGGTGCCGCTGTCAAAGGCGATGGTCATGCCGTCCACGTCCGCGGTAATCCGGAGTTCTTCATCCTTATCGTCTTTAAGTTCAATGGTGCCTGAACCGGTTTCAGACGTCCATTGGATCACAATATCGTCTTTATTCTCCGGCAGGGTGCCGCCGGAAGTAACCGTAAACGCATAAGTATCATCGACACTTGCGGCCTTTCCTGTAACCGAACCTTGAAGAATATCGGCTACTCCCAAGGCATCGGTATTGATCCGAAGGGTGTTTCCGGCGACAAGACTGCCCTGGGAAATGTTAAAACTTAAGGGTGTCCCTGTGCTGTCAATCTCAACCTCGCCGGATTCGTCAATATCAACATATCCGGACTTGCCGGTGGCATCGCCGTTATTGTCCAAAATCTCCCAATAAACAATTGCAGGATCACCAAACATGACGGCTTTGGTCGAGTTTTTTGTAGTTGAGCCGGAAACCAGGATGTCATTTTCAGGCTCTTCAGAGCCTTCACCCGTACCTGTGGAGACACGTAACACGGCGTCATCGTTGGTGAGATCAGTAAAATTGGTAATAGTAATGGCGTCATCTTCTTCGTCAGCCGTTTTCAAGATGGTCACAGAAGAACCGTTTCGAATCACCTGGTAGTCTGCAGGTAAAACACCTGCTATTGCAGTTTCAAGCAACTCAGCCTGTTCAGTATCGGTTGACGCACCGGCGGGGTTATATGATACGGGAATTCCGTCTACTTCTAAGTAGATGTTGTTTGAGCTATAAAATCCTTCATACCCACCGGCTCCGCCCAGGGTAATCATGCTTGATGCGGACCCTGCATCTACGGGAGCTGGATTTACGGAGGAGCCGAACAGTCCGGCAGAGGAGTTCTCACCGGAACTGATTTTCATACCCGGATCCATAACAATGGTCACGGAACCGGTAATCACTAAGGCATCGTCTGCCGGAAAGCTGGTTTCTCGCAAAGATTGCGCTTCAGAACCGCTGGAATCCAGGGAAACAGATAGTGAATCCAAATTGGAAACAGTCGGATCTGCCCCTGCGTCTATTCCATTAAAATCGAATACGAGAGATGTCAAAACCGAAGAACCGACACCAGCAACTGCAATGGAGGCATTATTGCCGGTATCATCGGAACCATTGACCAGGGACACACCGGACCCGTCGGTGGTCAAAATGGTCAGTTCTCCTGTACTGTCATTAAAATCTGCGGTAATCGTATCGTTATCTGTCAGGGCACCTGCGATGGCATCGTAAAAGGCCTGGGCCACGTCAGAAGATACAGAGGTATTCACACCCGCCAGATCCACGGTAATGTCAATATTCTGTAATGGTGTCCCGGTGGTGGACAAGGTAAATGTAACAGAATCATCCGTATCAAAATCGTTAAAGCTGGAAAGGATCATGCCGGCATTATCCACGACATTAAATTCATAGATTCCGATGGTGGCACCAGACGCACTTTCAATGAATGCGCCGTCGGACGTTCCGTCCACAGCCAGATCCGTGTTCTGGTTGGTCTCATTGATGGATTCCGCCGCTGCCTTAAGGGCCGCTTCAAACTGCTCTTCAAGAGGGGCTTCAGAAGAATCCACAGTAAAGCTGACATCCTCCCTCACCCCGTCAACATATAATTTAAATTCAACGAGATCCCCGTCATCTGCCGGTTTCATACCGGAAATATCAAAATGGGCAGACGTCGAAGACGCATAGGCAGTTATGCCGTCTATATTTGAAAGCTCTTCGGCAATGTCGGCGGCGGACCGGGTGGCACCGGGCCCACTGTCTGAAATTTCCAGGGTCTGGGTGTCGGGCCCATTGGTAATGGTAAGGGTTTGTTCAGCCAGTGCCGCATCCCGGGCATCATCAATGCCTGAGTCCTTGAATGATAGACCGCCTAAAAATTCTGCGCTGGACTGTACTACGGTCTTGTCTCCGAGGGTCCCCTCATCAATCACCGTGAGCTCATAGGTGGAATTAATCTCTCCAGGGCCGGAAATATCTGAAATTTCAGAGGTGGAGATGGACATATCTACAGTCACGGTCTGGTATTCAGATGTGGTGTCCGTGGCATCCTGGATCACCATGGAAAAATCCTTGGTGTAGTCAATTTCATCCCCGTAATACAGGCTGGAAAAGGTTCCGCTGTCCCCGGCCTCGTAGGTGCCCTCCAGGGCGCTGGAAAAATAGGTCTGCCCTGCCCCTTGGGAATGCTGATAGTTCAGGGTCCAGATCAGGTTGGTGGCAAGCTCATCAAATTCAGCCTGGGTTTCGGGAATGACCACATCCCTGACCTCAAGCCATCCGGCAATGGAACCACCGGGTATATCATCGGTAATATCATAGGTGTTGCCGGATTTTCCGGTCCAGTACACACTGCCCTCGTCCAGGCTTAAATCGTATGAAATGCCGTCCTCCACCAGCGGCAGGCCACAGGTAGTGATCAGGTAGGAGCCGTCTTCTTTAACTATCACATCAATATCAATGCGTTCTCCAAGATCGTCCACCAGTGCGTTTCGTTCATCCGCAAGATCATTGGCATTCCCGCCGGTACTTTCGCCGGTAATGATGGCCAGATTTAACCCTGCAATCTGCTCGGAAATGCTGTTAACTTCGGTAACGGCGGAAAATATTTCTCCGTTCATGTCGTCGGTCAGATCAGACAGGGCCTCTTCAATGGCATTGATGCGTCCCGTAAGTGCAAGGCCGGCATCATATACTGCATTTTGTTCGGTTTCACCGGACGGGTTGTTGCTCAAATCCTCCCAGGCAGACCAGTAGGCATCCAAAAGGGTGTTCAGGCTGTCATCACTGTCTTCGGAAAACAGATCTTCAATGGAAGACATATAGACCTGTGCCTCTTTCAGGGCAGCCTGACTGGATAATTCAGAAGTCAATGCATTCTCAAGGATCTGGTTTGCAGAACGTGCGACTGAAGCAACAGTGACCCCTGTACCATAAATATTCCCCCTCGAGGTCACCGTGGATGTGGTGGATAACTCCGCAGACTGGATGCTGTAATCATCATTATCCGCATTGGCAATATTCTGGCCTGTCACACTGATAGCAGATTGGTAGGCTGTAATGGCATTGGATGCTGTATTTAATATGGCATTAAGGCTGCTCATGGGGTCACCATATTCCTGTAGTTAAGATAATCTGCTATCGTTTCATGCCTATGACCGTGTTCATCATTTCATCCACGGTAGTAATAATTTTAGCATTGGCTTCATAGGCAGTCTGCAGGCCAATCATGTCAACAAATTCCTCGGAGATATCCACATTGGACATCTCCAGGGCATAGGAGGACAAGGTACCAAGACCGTTTTCCCCGGGTTTATTGGTGATGGCTGCCCCGCTTTTTCCTGTGGACTGATAAAGATTACCGCCCATACTTTTAAGGCCATTCACATTATTAAAGTCTGCCAACGCAATCTTGAACAATGCAATTCCCTGGCCGTTTGAATAGGAACCGGTGACCAAACCATCCGGTTCCACCTCAATACCGGTGAGATCCCCTGATGCATATCCGTCTGCATCCTGGTATGTGGTGGAAGAAGATTTTGCGTAGTGGGTGGAGGACAACGAATCATTCACCCAGTTGTTGCCGTTAAATTTTGACCCGATATTAAATGAGATGTCGGTTTCCGTGCTACCGAATTCTCCGCCGAGGAAATCAGCCGTAAACTGGTAATACCCTGTCTCTTTGGCCTCATCGGCTGTCACCGTGCGCCATGCAGTTGAGCCTTCAATATCAAAGGTGATTGAACCATCCGCCGCAAGGGCATCCTCAAATGTAAAGACAATATCTTTCTTGTCGTCATCATTGCCGGAATCATCAAGGTCAATGTAACACTGTGTGGCATCACCATAAATACTATAAGTATATCCAGTCAGTCCATTTGTCACGGTCCAATCATTTGTGGCGGCAGCATATGAAATTACAATACCCGTTTCAGATGTTGTCATGACACTGGCATCGTTAATGGTGAGTGTTGTGTTGGAATCAATGTTTGAGTACGCCACATTTTTAATATCCTGGATATGGAGTTCGCCGGGATCGTTAATATCAAAAAAGATATTATCATTTGTAGGTTCTTCATCCAGGGAAATTTTTAAATCCGTTTCGCCGTCTGCATCAAGATCGATATAAATGTTTGTCGCATTAGATTCAGGGAGAATCGCTGCACCAGGATCGTAATTAGCGGGTAGCGGCGTAGCAAAGCTCCAGACTGTGCCGTCATATGACAGATTAAAGCCGTAACCATCCAGTTGGATGGCATCGGAATTTTCAATTTCAAAATGAATATTTTCTAAGGAATTGTTTCCGGTTACGTCCACGTTACCAATCATGCCTGTAAATTCTTCCATATTCATGGAAACGATTTTACCGGAACTTTCGGAAAAGGAAATGGTGCCCCTTGCCAGAAGCCCTGTAGAGTCGGTATCTGCCACAAGGGTGCGCTTGTCTTCATCCGGATCACAGGTAATAACGTATTGCCACTCGGTGTCGGATTTTTTATCGTAGTAGACGGTAACTTCATGGGGAGAGCCCAGGGAATCATAGACCGTGACCACGGTCTGGTATTCATAACCATCCGAATTCATAGTGGTACCGTCCTCCTCATCATATTCAAAAATATTGGACAAAACCGTGGATAGAGGATCGGCATCAGCATCTAGGTTGGTGATTACGGTAATTTCCTCCGTATCATCCGGCGGGCTTGTAAACTCGGTCAATATCAGGTCGGTAACGGCCCCGAGTTCATCACCGGTATCGCTTTCAACATACCACCCCTGTAAAATATACCCTTCGGAAGTGACAAGTGCTCCGTCTTGATCAAACGAAAAATTGCCGGCCCTTGTATAATATGATTCTTCAGAGCCAAATTCGGAAACAACAAAGAAACCATCCCCGCCAATGGCAAGGTCCGTGGCATTGCTTGTGGTTTCAAGGGAGCCATCGGTAAACACCTGGGCAACATTGTCAACGTTCATACCAAGCCCCACCTGGGAAGTACCGGCATTGGTGCCCATGGTCTGGTAAAGGGTATCTGCAAAGGTGGCGCTCCCCTTTTTAAACCCAAGGGTATTGATGTTTGAAATATTATTACTTGTAACTTGGAGTGCATTGCCGGTGTTACTCAGGCCGCTGGTGCCGGCATAAAGGGAACTGGTTAATGACATGGGGTTCTCCTTAGCATTGGTAAAATTTTATACTTTGAGGCAGATCCGGTTCTCCATATCTGCCAGTGTTTTTATTCAATTGATGTTATGGTTGATACAGAAACCAGACGTCCGGTATCTCCAATTTCAAGGTATTGGGTGCCGTCCACGGAAGTGATGGCACTCACCTCTCCGGAAATGTTGATGGAGGCTGTTCCTGTATCCGCTGTAACCGTATAATAATAAAGTCCGTCAGGGGTCGCGTATCCGCTGCTTGTCAACCCGTCCCAGGTGACTTTATTTTCTCCTGTGGTCGTGTCGTCAGCTGCTATCTCAATAGAATCAATTTTTTCATCTTCAGCGCTATATATTGTCACCGTTACATCGGAGGCAGAAGTAAGGTTAAAGCTTAGTGCATCCCCCTGAACCTTGGCGTCTTCCACCTGGACGATTGGATAACTGGAAGTCACCGAGGTGCCAAGATATTCAATAATGGACGTCGAATCACTTAAAGATGAGGACGAAGACGGGGTTACGGTAGTAACATCGCCCGGATCCACCAAAACGCCGTTAATCACCAGGTATCCTTTACCGTTCTGGTACGACACGGCATCCACCCTTCCGGACAGATGGGATGCGACCTCTTTGTAACCGTCCCCGGAATTGGCCATAACCACATAGGAATATTCACCGTCATCCAGACTGTTGCCCGCATCATCCGTGCCATCCCAGGAGATCAGATAAGATCCGGCCTCAACTTCGCCCTGGGGCAGGGTAGCCACCTTGGTCCCATCGGAATCATACACATACACAGTGACCTCAGCAGATTCATCGACTTCATAAAAACCGGAAGTTACAGAGCCGTCATCAATGGTCATTGAGGTCGCTGTTGCCGTAACGGTCAGCCCTACAAATGAGTTGACATCAATATTACTGTCTGAATCCTCAACATCCGCCACCATTTGATCAAGCTTGTCATTGACATTGATCAGCTGTTCAACCTGACTAAATTGGGCCAACTGGTCGGTGAACTGTTCCGTATCCGCCGGATCAAGGGGGTTCTGATTTTCAAGCTGGGCCACTAAAAGAGTTAAAAAATCTTCGGAACCCAATGAAGTTGCCGAGCTGGTGTCACTTGTTGTTGAGGTCGTCTTAGTATCATAAGCCTCATAGCTGTTAACCAATGATGAAAGGATCGAACTATCAGACATATCTACCTCCTGTGGCTGTTCCTACTTAATTTTTTTAATGATAGAGGCCGAAGACATCTATCCTGGAAATTGGTACTTACAAGAAGCGTGCCGGAAAAACTTGATTATAAGTACACAGCACTTACAACATATATCGCTAAAGGCTTTAAGCCTATATTTCGTCCTTAAATACATAATCATATCTTTTACAAATTACCTAAAGAATCTATCTTTTAGGGCGATAAAAAATTCAATACCCGGAAGAATTTGCCTCTTAAAGGCTGATAATGTTTTTAAGGTATCCGGCATAAGTATTGCTTCAAACATTGCCAATTGCGTATAGCTATACTATTATCAAATGTCATCGACGGTGAACATTCAACACAGACCTAATAAAAGGAATCATGGACCTCAGAAATAAAAAAATTCTGGTAACCGGTGCCGACGGTTTTATCGGCTCCCATCTGACCGAAAAGTTGGTTGAAAAGGGATACAGGGTAAAAGCATTCGTATTTTACAACTCCTTTAACTCCTGGGGGTGGTTGGATCATTCATCCCGGCAGATCCGGGACAACCTGGAAATTTTTGCCGGGGACATCCGGGATCCATTCGGTGTGGACAACGCTGCTTCGGACTGCGATGTGATTTTTCACCTGGCGGCCCTCATTGCCATCCCCTACTCATATCACTCCCCGGCCACCTATGTGGATACCAATATCAACGGCACCTTGAA
The DNA here is from genome assembly GCF_963666695.1 of uncultured Desulfobacter sp. Classification (GTDB taxonomy): domain Bacteria; phylum Desulfobacterota; class Desulfobacteria; order Desulfobacterales; family Desulfobacteraceae; genus Desulfobacter. Next base: position 4,883,244 of record NZ_OY762947.1, on the reverse strand, counting down.
CATCCTCCAGGCCGCCAAAAAACATGGTGTTGAAAAACTGATCCACACCTCCACCAGCGAAGTCTACGGGACAGCCCAATTCGTCCCCATCACCGAGGACCACCCCCTGTCGGGCCAGTCCCCCTATTCGGCATCAAAAATCGGGGCCGACCAGATGGCCTGGTCATTTTACACCTCCTTTGACACCCCCGTGGTCACCATCCGCCCCTTTAACACCTATGGCCCCAGACAGTCCCTGAGGGCAGTGATCCCCACCCTCATCACCCAGATGGCCAATGACCCGTCCCAAGTAAAACTCGGTTCGCTGACCCCGACCCGGGACTTCAACTACGTGGGAGACATCACCGATGCCTTCATCAAAGTGGCGGAGTCAGACAGAACCGTCGGTACAGTGGTTAATGCCGGCAGCAACTTTGAAATCTCCATTGCAGATACGGCCCAGGCCATTGCCGAACTCATGGACGTTGAAATCAGCATCCAATCAGAATCACAGCGCATGCGCCCGGAAAAAAGCGAGGTCAACCGGCTGTGGGCCGACAACAGCAAAATAAAGGCATTTACAGACTGGACGCCGCGCTACAGCGGAATTGAAGGGTTCAAAAAGGGCCTTCAGCACTGCATCGAGTGGTACAAGGAACCTAATAACCTAAAACTATTCAAAACGGACCAATATAACATTTAAAACATACCAAAGGATATTAAACTTTAAATGAACGTACTGGCCATAGGTGCCCACTATGATGATATCGAACTTGGATGTGCGGGCACCCTCATGAAACATGTTCAGAACAATGACAAGGTCACCATCTTTGTTATCACCGACTCATCCTATGCCTCACCCACCAACCAACCGATAAGGGAAAAGGCAGAAGCCTCAGCAGAAGGAAAAGCAGCTGCAGCTATTATCGGAGCAGACCTGATATGTTTTAATTTGAGAACCTTTCATGTTTTCTACGATGAAAGCCTGACGAGCAGTATTTTACATCAGATTGAACGTCTCAATATAGACACTATCTATGCCCCATGGGTGCATGATGTACACAGGGACCATAAAAATGCATGTAGGGCAGCTATCATGGCGGGCAAACACGTTCCCAGGTTTTTAATGTACCAGGCAAACTGGTACAATTCAGAGCATACGTTCAAAAAACAGGTATTCAAAGACATTTCAGATGTTTTTGGACAAAAAATAAAAGCGTTGGAGGCACATAAATCGGAACTTCATAGAACCGGTAATAAATGGCTCGACTATATAACTACCAACAACAGGTTGGACGGCCTTAAAATAGGGGTCAAATACGCAGAATCCTTTGAAGTGATAAGGTATCTGATTTAAAATGAAAAAACACAATATAATTATCCAATGCCGATTTTCATCCTCCAGACTGCCTGGAAAGGCAATGTATCCCCTTCGCGGCATCCCCATACTGGCCTTTCTTATCCGCAGGCTCAAGCACGGCCTTAGTGAGGAACATTTCAGACTGATCCTCGCCACTTCCAGCCTCCCCCAAGACGATCCGGCCGCTGCCTGGGCAAAATATGAGGGGATCCATTGTATTCGCGGAGATCACGACAATGTTCTGGCAAGGTATATTCAAACAATAGAAACCTTTCCGTCCCCCGTTAATGTCAGGGTCACCGCAGACAACCCGCTAACCTGCCCTGAAATCACAAAACAGTGTGTAGACCTGGCGGTAAAGGAAGGGTTTGAATATACCTCAACAGACGGTTTTCCCTATGGTACGGGAGTAGATATATTCACCGACGATCTGCTTTACCGTATTTCAGACATGGGCAGCACACCGGAAGACTTGGAGCATATCAACAATGTGGTATTAAACAACCCGGACCAATTCAATACAGGCCGCCTTGATGCATGCCCCCCCCTTGCAAAGAAGCATCTGAGGATGACGGTGGACACTCCGGAAGACTTTAAATTGATGGACCAGGTGCTTTCCTCCTGCCGGATCAAACCAATCTGGATCGTGCCTTTAGCAGATGCGATACAGCTTTTTGAAACCTTTAATAAAAAAGTAATAAACTGATGTGGAAAATCCCCCTGTTCGACCTTAACTACGATGCCCGGGAACAGGAAGCGGTGTCGGAAGTGCTGAAAAGCAAGTGGCTGAGTGCCGGCGAAAAAACCGCCGCCTTTGAAAAAGAGTTCGGAAAATACCTGGGTATAGGCATACATTGCTGTGCCGTATCCAATGGTACAGCGGCATTGCACCTGGCACTACTCAGCCAGGGGATCGGGCTGGGGGACGAAGTGATCATTTCCGGACTGACATTTGTTGCAGATCTCAATGTCGTAATGCTTACCGGTGCCCGGCCAGTAACGGCCGACATAAAATCCTTTGACGACTGGAACGTAGATCCCAGGGACATTGAAAAAAAAATAACTAAAAAAACAAAAGCGGTAATCGTTGTCCATTACGCCGGATGGCCCTGCGATATGGATGAAATCAGAGAGGTGTGTAAAAAAAACAGGCTCATATTAATTGAAGATGCAGCCCATTCCCCCGGTGCAGAATATAAGCATCAAAAATGCGGTACTCTGGGGGATTGCGGCTGCTTCAGCTTTTTTTCAAACAAAAATCTGTCAACCGGTGAAGGCGGAATGATCACCTCCGGCAATCCCGACCTCATCCGGAAAATCAAACTAATGCGCTCCCATGGAATGACCAGCATGACCATTGACCGCCATCAGGGCAGAAGTATTTCCTACGATATCGTCGTCCCCGGGCTGAACTACAGAATTGACGAAATTAAATCCGCATTGGGCCTTGTTCAACTCAAGAAACTAAATTCCGCCAATACCAGGCGCAGACAACTCATTCGAATTTATATTGAGCATCTGAAGGGTATAAACGCCATTACAATTCCCTGGAAAACTTTCCCCGGCGACCGAATCACCTCCGGACATATTTTCCCCATACTACTTGACGCCGGGGTAGACCGCCTCGGATTGATCCAGGCCTTAAAATCAAAGGGGATCCAGACAAGCATCCACTACCCGGCTATGAATGAATTTGAGTATTATCGAAAAATACTAAACCAGCCCCTTGCCACCGCGGACCAGGTATCAAAAAGAATGGTCACCCTGCCTTTGTATCCGGACCTGGCCCCGGAGCAGATCGAAACGATTTGCAATGAAATAAAATTTTTTCTTACACAAAATTAAAGGAGACTACATAGAATGTATCTGATTGCAGAGGTCGGTTTCAACCATAACGGAAATATGGGCCTGGCCAAGGAAATGATACAGGCGGCAGCAGATGCCGGAGCCGATGCCGTAAAATTCCAGACGTTCAGCGCCAAAGATATCGCTCTTCCCTCCTCACCCCACTACGCATTGATTGAAAAAGGGGAAATGTCTGTCAAGGACCATGAAATGCTCCGCAGGGAAGCAGATGACCAAAAAATTGATTTTTTAAGCACCCCCTTCGGACTTGATGCCGTAGACATGCTCGATACAATAGGGGTTTCTGCATTTAAAATTGCTTCAATGGACTGCACCAACAGCCTGCTTTTAAAAAAAATCGCCACCAAGGGAAAACCTGTATATCTGTCCACGGGAATGGCCACTCTGGAGGAAATAATATCCTCTGTCAATCTGCTGAAGAATAACAATTGCAAAGAAATCTGCGTCCTTCACTGCATTTCAAATTATCCCCCAGATGCCGGAGACCTTCATCTCAATATTATCCCCTTTTTAAAAGAAAAACTGAATTTGCCCATTGGCTATTCAGACCACTTCCCGGGTATTGAGGCCTGCTTTGCAGCCGCCGTTCTGGGAGCGGAGGTCATTGAAACCCATTTCACCCTGGACAAAACAATCCCCGGCGGAGACCACTCCCACTCGGCGGATCCCAGCGACCTGATGACCCTGAAGGCAAAGATCGACCGGTTCAAAGTCATGGCCGGATCAGAGGATGCAATATTCAAACGCCCTGACCGGGATTACGCCCGGGACTTCAGGCGGGGTGCTTATACAGTCAGACCGATCAAAAAAGGATCTACCTTAAAAGCTGAAGATATACAGTTTACAAGGCCGGCTTCAGATTTCAGCCCCAATGATATGGAGTATCTCATGGGCAAAAAACTAAAAAAAGATCTTGCGGCAAACGTCCCTCTGAAACCGGATGCCATCTCTTCAGATTAATACAGGCAAGGTTCCTGTCCTTGATGAGTCTGATCGGGGTCGTTCTAAAAATACAAAACGAATAGATAAAGTTTATAAGCAAAAACACAAAGCAGATGAGTGGTTTTGGCAATTCATCACTAAAAACTTGATCATCGAGTTAAAGGGTTCTGACGGTATGGCCGATCAATAATCCATACCGGAGCAGATTTAGATAAAAGGAAACGACATGGAAACAATGGAATCAATTATTATTTCTCCAGATAATACAGTCCTTGATGCCATCCGTGTTATTGACGGTGTCGGCACCATCCTGACAGCTCTGGTTGCTGATGAAAACCATAAACTGCTCGGCACTGTGACGGACGGCGATATCAGACGGGGTATTCTAAATAGAATCTCGATGGATGCGCCGGTCAAAGAAGTGATGCATACCAATCCTGTCACCCTCACGGTGAATGACAGTGAAAGTAAAATAAATGCAGCTTTTAACAAACACCTAAGGTGCCGGGTCATTCCCATTTTGGACAATCAGGGTAGAATCGTGGCCGTTAAAGTGGGAAACAGCCGCTTTGAAAAAGCCATGCCCAATCCGGTATTTATCATGGCAGGGGGGCTTGGCACCCGTCTACGCCCCCTGACCAATGACTGCCCCAAACCCATGCTCCACGTGGGCAACAAGCCCATCCTTGAAATCATACTGAACAATTTTATCGATAACGGATTCTCAAATTTTTTTATTTCGTTGAATTACAAAGGCGAAATGATTGAAGATTATTTTGGTGACGGCTCCCACCTTGGCGTTTCCATCAGTTACGTCAAAGAAAAAAAACGGCTTGGCACCGCCGGTTCCCTGAGTCTTCTCGACTCAAAACCAAAGCATCCTATCATTGTCATGAACGGTGACCTCCTGACAAAGGTAAATTTCAACGAGCTGCTGGCATATCACAACGCCCAAAATTCCCAGGCAACCCTGTGCATCAGGGAGCACGAATTCCAGCTTCCCTTCGGAGTAGCGGAAATTGACGACTACAAGCTCACCGGCCTGAAGGAAAAGCCGGTGAATACAATGTTCGTAAACGCAGGAATATATACCATAAATCCGGACATTATAGACCTCATTCCCTCAAATGAGTATTTTGATATGACGGATCTGTTCTCTTCCCTGCTTGAAAAGAGAATAAAACCCTCAGCCTTCCCTATCAGAGAATATTGGCTGGATATCGGGCGTCTCAGCGAATATGAAAAAGCTGAAAAAATATACGGCGAACTATTCCAGAAGGAACGCGTAGCTGAATTCGGATAAAAAATGGATAAAGTAATAACCATTCATCAACCGGACTTTCTTCCGTGGACCGGTTTTTTCCATCGCTGGATGGTCTCGGACCTTCTGATCATTCTTGATGATGTGCAATTCATCCGAAGGGGATGGCACCACCGGGATAAAATCAAAACTGCCCAGGGTGTCAAATGGCTGACCGTTCCCGTTAAAAAAAAGGGGCGTTATTTTGATACCATCAACCGGATTGAAATAAACGATGCTGAGGATTGGAAAAAAAGCCACTTGAACCAGATCCGTTCCGCATACGGTAAAGCGCCCAGGTTCCACGTCCTATTTCCCCAGCTTCAAAAAATATATTCAAAGCCCTGGCGGTACTTGATGGATCTCAACCTTGCAATGCTGAAATTTATAGCGGATCAACTTGACATCAGGGTTCCCTTTTGTATGGCTTCGGATTTTTCCATTGCCCTGAAAGGCACGGAGAAACTGCTGGCACTGGTTCAGGCGGTTCAAGGTAGAGCCTATCTGACAGGCCTGGGGGCCAGAGATTATCTTAAGGAATATCTGTTTCAGGCACAGGCGATTCCCGTTATCTGGTCCCCATACACCTGCCCCGACTATCCCCAGCTTCATCACGGCTTTGCACCATATCTGTCGATTTTAGATGCTTTGATGATGCTGCCTCCCCGCAAAATAAAAAGACTATGCTCAGGAGATACAGACCATGCTCAGATGCACGCTTAATGATAAGGGACTGCAAATTAAATTTGACATACCTGTTCCTGCCACATCCTGCGACAATAAGGAATTCTCTAAATTTCTGAAAGAAATTACAGCAATCGCCCCTGACGCCCGGGAATATGATGACAAAAAACGCCTTTTCGGTATGACCATCGCTGCCGATCAACTCGATGCCCTGACGGACACTCTGCTTCCGACAGAAGAAGCTGAGCTGCAAAAATCCTTTTTCACCAATATTCTGAAAACTAAAAAGGCCGGCAGTAAAGACGGACTGGAAATCAACTTCCACCAGAACCCCTTTGACACCCCGGAAAGATACTGGAATTTCATTTTCAATCAAGGACATTTCAATGTCTACTTTTTTAACCGGATCAACTGGTTTCTCGGTCCGAAGAATGAATATATCACCGACTTCCCCCTGCATGTTGACCTTGAGTCCGCCAGCACCTGTAATATGAACTGCCCCATGTGCTATAGAAACGAATTGAAGCATACCGGCCAGATGGAATTTGATCTTTTTAAAAAGGCGGTGGATGAGTGCGCCGAAAACAATGTCTTCTCCATCCGCCTTTCCTGGCGCGGAGAAACACTGACCCATCCACAAATAAAAGAATTCATCGCCTATGCCACATCCAGGATAAAAAACGTATCATTCCTCACCAATGCCTTTTACCTTGACAGGAAAATGATTGACAGCTTCATTGAATCAAAGGTCAGTTATGTGGCCGTATCCTTTGACGGCATTGATGATATTTACGAAAAAATAAGACACCCCGCAAAATTCATGGACAACTACCAAAATCTGGCATTGCTTAAGCAGCGTAAAAAAGAAATGAATTCCTTTCTTCCCCAGGTGAGGGTTTGCACCATCTGGCCGGCCATTAAAAATAATCCGGACGCCTATTATGAAAAAATGAGCCGGGTTTCCGACTATATCGTCTGCAATCCCTATATCAATTTCAAGGGCCCCATGGAGATCAAGCAGGACTTTATATGCCAATATCCGTGGGAACGAATTGTGATCGGCTACAATGGCGATACCCAGTGCTGCACCGGATGGAATGCTGACGATATCATCCTGGGCAATGTCGGGAAAAAGAGTATCCGTGATATGTGGCATAGTAAACAAATGGAAACAATCAGGGATATTCACTCAAAACATGACCGAATGAAACTTAATTCATGCGCGAATTGCAGGCACGGTTCAAAAGGAGACCCGGATATTGAAATAAATACAATATTGGAAAGGCAACATTAATGAACATACTGCTCATGGCTAATTGGGGGATCGGTCTTGAAATATTAGGGGCATTGCATCTAAATTCCCTTGTCAAAGATATCATTGTGGTAACCCACCATGATGCCGAGAGCGAGGATCCATGGCAAAATGCAGTTTTCAGCCAGGCCGACGAGTACGGCTATACATTATATGACGAAACCCGTGTCAACTCTGATGAGATGATCAAAATCATCAAGAAAAACAAAATTGATTTACTGGTTACCCATGCTTATATGAAATTGCTCCCCGAACAAGTTTTTAACGCACCGTCGGAAGGCAGTGTCAATATCCACCCGTCATTACTTCCAAAATACCGTGGACCATCGCCGACGCAATGGGTCCTGAAAAATAAAGAACCTGAAACCGGACTTACCTGCCATGTAATTGATTCAGGTATGGATACCGGCCCGATTATTCATCAAACAAGAATACAAGTAACCTCTGTAGAAACAATTGATACAATCATTGAAAAATTAAAAACAATAGTAGCTCCTCTCATGGATGCTTCTATCCGGAAAATCAATGATGAAGATTTTATTCCAAAGGTACAGGACCATGCTCAAGCCTCCATTGCCCCAAGAATAATGAATGGAAGAAACAATAATGTATAATCCCGAACCCCATAAACAGGGATATATTATAACCCTGTTTGTAGACAACCAAGACTCATGGATAACCCCCTGGGCTCAAGCACTTAAGAAGGACCTGGCGCGATACCACACCATCCGTCTATGTCATAAAAAGAATGAAATTTTAAAAGGGGATTTTAATTTCCTTCTTGGGTGTACAGCAATTCTGGAAAAACACTTTCTGGAATTAAACAGCCATAACCTTGTTATCCATGAAAGCGATCTGCCAAAGGGAAAAGGGTGGTCCCCGGTATCATGGCAAGTCCTTGAAGGTGCCAACGAGATTCCGGTGACCATGTTTGAAGCCACTGAACAACTAGACGCCGGTGCCGTATACCTGAAAGATAAAATTATTCTTGAAGGCCACGAACTTCATCCCCGGATAAAAGAAAAGCAGGGAGAAAAGACCCTGGACATGATTTACCGTTTTCTTTCTCTGTGGCCGGACCTTGCCCCTGTTCCCCAGGCCGGTGAAGAGAGCATTTATGACAGGCGGACAATAGATGACGATATGCTTGACATTAACAAAACAATTGCAGAACAGTTTAACAACCTAAGGATTGCAGATAATACTAATCACCCGGCCTGGTTTAAAATATACGGAAAAAAATACAGATTGGAAATTTATCCCTATTCAAAAAAGGAATCAGAATGAAAAAATCAGAAACTTTGGTGCAATTCAGCTGTGAAACCACCAAAGAATATATACAAAACGAACTTCGAAGAAGTCGGCACAAAAGGCTGGGATATATTAAAAACAGGTTTCAATGGAAATATTATCCTAAAAAAAAGGTGCCGCACTTCCCTCTGAACCTTGATATTGAAGTGTCCAGTAAATGCCAGATCAAATGCGACCATTGCTTCAGGCAATACATGGATATCAAGGAAAACGATTTCATGCCTCTGGACATGTATAAAAAAATTGTAGCGGAATGCGGCCGGTACAATCTGTTTACACTGAAATTCAGCATGCGGGGAGAACCCCTGCTTCATCCGGACATTGTGGAGATGGTCAGATTTGCCAAAAAAAAGGGGGTAAAGGAAGTCTGGATTAATACCAACGGGGGCCCTCTGACCGATGAACTTTCCAGAGGGCTGATTTCAGCCGGAGTGGACTGGATTACCATGAGCTTTGACGGCCTTGGCAAAATGTACGAATCCATAAGGACGCCGCTGAAATATGAAGAGTCACTCCAAAAATTGAAAAGTTTGCGCAAAATCAGAGATGAGCTGAAAGCCGATACCATGTTGAACGTTCAATCCATATGGTCGGCCATCGAAAAAAATCCTGAGGCTTACATCAACCTGATGAAAAGTATTGTGGACAGAGTCGCTTATAACCCGGACATGAATTTTGAAGAAATCACATTGGTACCGGACGATGATTTTGTATGCCCAAGGCTCTGGCAAAGAATCTGCATTACCAGCAAAGGATACTACCTGAAATGCCCATCCGACTTCAGGATGGAAGAAGTCCTTGGACATGTTAATGATTATTCAGTCAAAGAAGCATGGGACATTCTACAGCAGCGGCAACGGGAACTGCACCTTTCAGGATTTAAAAAGAACAGTGTGGTATGCAGCAAATGCCACCACGGTGCTGTAAAAAAAGAAAAGACGCTGAACCTTCAGGACAGCGAACAGCACAACTATACCTACGAGCGCCAAAAGGACTTCAAAGGGCACGGGTTAAATAAAAATGGATAATAATCAAAGACAAAAATATTGGAAGACTATTTTCGGTATTGAATGGTTTAAAATTGATTATAAAATAAAAGAATTTCTCTACAAAACATTCGGATTTACTTTTCCTAAACTGTTATCCCAAAAAGGGTATTGGACAAAAAGAGGGAAGGTATATATGCAGGAGATCATGAGTTCCGGATATATAGAAAGAGAAATTTTCTTTCAAAATCTCCTGATTGATTTTTTAAAAAGACATGAGTTCAACAGCTTTTTTGAAGCCGGATGTGGTTTCGGCTGGAATATTGATCGTGTCCAAAAAGAATTTCCTGGGAAAAAAGTAGGGGGGATTGATTTCAGCCTGAGTCAACTACAAAATTCAAAGGACTATCTTAATAGAAAGCCAATCGCTGTAGTAAACGGAGACAACTGCAAGATGCCTTATAAGGATGACTCTTTTGACGTCGGTTTTTCCCTTGGCGTATTCATGAATATCCACCCCTCGAAAATCCAATCTGCATTAGCGGAAATGGTAAGGGTCTCCAAAAAATTTATTATCCATATTGAATATGATGAAACCCACACCACAGAAGCCCTAAGGGACAAACGTAAATTCAAGACAAACATAATTTCTCATGACTATAATAAACTTTATGAGGAGATGGGGTTAGAACAAATTGACTTTAAGACCTATGAAGATTTTGGACCAGCCTATTATGAACATCAAAAACGAATTAAAACAACTCTTGATCGATGGGAAGGATTTGAAGGCGCAGAAAAATACATTTTCATTGCTTTTAGACTCCCTCAAAAATCGGAGGTATAGGAAATGATGCCCATCGTTCCGGCCATGAATACACTCTGGTTTTGGTTTGACAAATCCACCAGGAGAAAATTACACGGTACTCCTACCGACGTCATGCGTAAATTTAATCTTTTGGACCAAAACGGTTTATTGACTGATGGCATAGAAATATATCTTGATCCATCACAGTTCAACGATTTTGCTCCTTTTGATACGGATTTCTACAAACGCTTCGCCCGGCTTCCCTTCAGGTCAGTACATATAGGCAATTCCGATATCGATTTTTTGGACCAGGAAACAATCTTGGACTCGCTTGCCGCACTTTCAAAAATTACACAGCGGTTAGAAGCAGAAAAAATCATCATCCATGCCCACCATTTAAAAGATAATCGTACGGTCCGATATAAGACCCTTACAAATTTTTTATCAGATCATGAAATTACAATTGAAAACAATGGGTTTGACAACAAATGGGGAGCCAGTCCTGAAGCGGTTGCCCAAATTTTAAATGAATGCCCGAATTTTAAATTTTGCATGGATATTGCTCATATCAACGATTTTCAACACATAAAATTGTCTGCCTTTACTAAAATTCCCATCATTATGGAACGCCTATCGGAAATCCATTTCAGCTATTCAACGAGATTGCTTCCCAAAGACCCATATATTGCTAAGGGATATTCTGGATACGGCCCCTATCATGCCCTTTTTTCCGTCGTTGAAAAAAATTTAAGTGAATCCACGAAAACACTTATCAAACAATATCCAGTAGTAATCGAGGGAATCCTTCCCAAGGAAGATCAAGCCATGGACAATTTGAAAAAAGAAAGACAAATCATTACGTCAGAGGCCAGCTAATGAAACGTATAAAAATAATGGACCATAGTATCGGAAACGGTCATCCCCCGTTTATAATTGCTGAACTGGGAATCTGCCATGAAGGCAATGTCAATCTGGCCTTGGAACTTACAAAAGAAGCGATTAATGCAGGCGCACATGCTGTCAAAACGGAAACCTTTCAGTCGGACAAAATGATTTTCGACACCTCAGCCACAACATCTTATGTGATCAACGGTGAAAAAACAACCGTCCCCCTTGATCTTCATATGAAGCAGTTTGAACTAAGCCTGGAGGAACATCACGAAGTTAAAAAACTCTGTGACCGCCATGATGTTCCTTTTATTTCAACGGCCCATGACTTTGATGCAATAGATTTTCTCTGCGATATTAATGCAGCAGCAATTAAAATCGCATCACCGGATCTGATTCATTACCCCCTTCTGGCACACGCAGCCCAAAAAGGGACTCCGGTCATTATGGACACAGGAGGGGCGCTTCAGTACGAAATTGAATTGGCCGTTCAAACACTGAGAGCAAACGGACTGGATGATATCATGATCAACCACAATCCCGTTGGTCATCCTGCTCCTGCAGACAAACACGATCTTGCAATAATACCAAGACTTCAAATGCTGACAGCACTGCCTGTAGGCATTTCAGACCATTATGACGGATATGAGATGCTTTATGCGGCAACGGCTATCGGGGCTAATATACTTGAAAAACCCATTTCCATGGACAGGTTTGATCCCATGCCCGAAAAAGGCTGGTCCATATCGGTACCGGATATGGAACTTGTATTTTCTACTGTCCGTCAAATCCATCAGGCCATAGGCCAACCGGAACGGAAAATGTCTAAAGAGGCCCAAGGATATAGAAACCAAAACAGAATGGCCCTGGCGGCAAAAAAAGACCTTCAAAAGGGTGATCGGATTATCTTTGAAAACATCACTTTTGGGCGGCCAAGAGAGGGCATTGGAGTCGAACACTGGGATATAGTCCAGGGCATGAAATTGAGAAACGACAAAAAAAGGCACCAATTCATACACTGGAAAGATCTGAATGAATAAAAATACTATATGCATCATCGGTGCAAGAAAAGGGTCACAGCGACTCCCCCAAAAAAATAAAATGGTAGTCAATGGGATGTCTCTGTTTTTAAATGCATTGACGGAATCTAAAAAAAGCGGACTTTTTAAAGAAATTATATTCACCACGGATGACGAGGATATACTGGAAAAACTATCCTTTCAGTCCGATATTATATTAGATAAAAGACCCACAAAGCTAGCCGATGCCGATACAGGTTTTTGGGAGGTGGTTGATTTCCTGATTGAAAAATATAGCCTCAACTTTCAAGACGTTGACAGTTTTTGCATTATAACCCCCTGCCATCCCTTCAGAAAAGCGAAACATATAGAAGACGCTTTCAAAATCTTCAGAGAGAACAATGCCGATCACCTCATGAGTGTTTCACAGCTTCCCTGCCCGCCGGAGCTTACCTTTGAACTGGAAAATGGCAGGATCAAAAAACAATTCACAGGGCTGGTGAGGAAAGGGGAGTATAAAAAACGATATTTTCCAAACGGAGCGGTAACCTTCATAAACCTTCCTTTTTATCTAAAGAAGACCGGACTCTATTCGGGTACGACAATACCCTATATAATGGACTGGATAGACGCCATTGACATTGATGACCATGAAGATTACCTGCTGGCTCGTAAACTGGAAGGAGTAATTTAAAGCCATGCTTTTAAAACCTGTATGTTTAAAAAATGAGTTTGCAGATCTATCACGAAAGGAAAAATTTGCCGCCTACCGCTCTCTGTGGCAAAAAGCTCAGAAATATGAAGTCTTAACGGACTTCCCCCTTCACCTTGATCTTGAATTGTCCGGAAAATGCAATTTTAAGTGTGCAAATTGTTTCCAAAACGGATTGATCAAAACTGATTTGGGTCTAATGGAGACTTCCCTGTACGAAAAAATCATAATAACAGGAGTTGAAAACGGATTATGCGCTATCAAACTCCAAGTCCGGGGGGAATCTTTTCTTCATCCTGACATATTTGAAATGATCAAATTTGCCAAACGACAAGGGGTGTTGGATGTGCAAATTACGACAAATGCGTCTATGCTTTCCCCCAAAAAAATGGATCTGCTGATGGACAGCGGAATTGATGCCGTCATCTTTAGTGTGGACGCCCACCACGCAGAGAACTTTAAAGGCAATGGGATAGATGATACCGGAAATGATTATTACATCCAAACAAAAAAAAAGATAAATTACCTCCTGCATCGGCGCCTTGGCAGTCAATTAAAAAAACCATGGGTCAGAATACGTGCCTCTGTTCCCCATGCTGAAATACACCAATCAATTGAAACAAAAAATCGTCTGAAAAAAGATTTCCAGTTAGCAGACCTGTATATTGTCGGCAGGATCCATAATTTCAGAGATGACCAGGATGCGTTTCCGGACCTCCACCGTAATTATATATTAGATAAATGCGCCTATCTGACACAGCGATTGGCCATTTTCTGGAACGGAGACGCCACAACCTGCTGCATGGATTACAATACACAATTTAACTTAGGTAATGTCAACACAGCAGATATCAGTAATATCTGGTTGTCAACCGCCATGAACGAATTCAGACGTCGGCACCTAGACCAGGAGCGAAAAAACATGCCCATTTGCAAACACTGCCATGCCTGTATTACCCCGGTAAATGAAGATATATTCATGGACCAGACCCCCCGCCATACAGCCGATGTCCCATAATAGACTGAGCAAACCGGACCTTTTCCAGGCATTTCAGGAGCACTACCCGGATATCCGCCCCACTGAAATCATCCGGGGAGAACTCCCACATATTTTTCTGATCCAATCTCCTCAAACCGGTAACGCACTGTTAAAAATTCACCATCCAATGATCAGAACACGGGTGAGAGCCCTTGATAAAATATATAGCCGGTGCTCCAGTGAGAAGTGCGGCCCCCAATTTTTTAAATCGAGTTCAGGTCGCTCAGTTATTTCTTTCAAGAATCATTTTCTGAGCATTCAAAAAAAAATAAGCTGTACAAATAAAAAGGCCCCTATTCCACCTGAATTATTAGGCAGATCAATGGCAGTAATGCACAGGATGCTTGGCAGCATATCCTCACCAGAAACAAGAAACCACCTATATTTCCGGAATTCGGAAATGACAGACATGGCACGAGACTTTGGGTACGAATTTCTGGAATCAAAAATAAAGCGAGTTCAACAGATGACCTCCAGCCATAGTAGCCAAATCGTTCACGGCGATCTTCATCAGAACAACATCATACAGGTCGAAGATAATGTGCTCTTTTTGGATTTTGATTCCTGCACCCACTTCCTGCCCCAATCGGATCTGGCCTTTTGCGCATTTCGAATGTATGACCTGCGGAAAGAAGAAACAAAGGCCTATCTCCAAGCCTACCATGCCGAAGCCGGCCACCGCCTTGAGATCAATCATAGAGATTTGACAGATCTTATTATTTACACCATCCTTCAAAGAATTTTCTTCATCAAAAAAGAATACAAAATGGGCAATAAAATGTGGATAATTGATCTCAAAAACCAGGAATCTTATCTGAGCAACCTGGTCTTAATGAAGTCGGAGACATAACATAATGCACCCCATCCCCCTTATTCGGAAAATCTGTGGAAAACGTCTTCCGGAACGTGTGATCATTCGCGTAGATGCCGGAGCTGTGGCAGGCCTTTCCTTCGGCCATCTTTCCCGGTGCCTTGTCCTTGCAAAAGCACTAAAGAAGACTTACCATTCAGATGTCTGTCTGGTAATGGCAGATTACCCCGAAGGTATAGCCCATGCTTTACAGAGTAAACTTCCCGTTTTGAAACTCCCCCAAAATGCATCTTTAGACGAAAAAGAAAAAATCTGGCTGCAGAAAACCGCAGACTTTAGGCCGGACTGGACATTTATTGACCTCCCCTACCCCTTTTCATTTTCAACAATCTGTCGGGCTCTAAAACGTCTGGGCTCAAAAATACTTTTTATCGACGATACAAGGTTCGCCAATCCCGGAGCAGAGGTATTTTTAAACTCCAGCATTCTGGCCTGTGCAAACACATGCCAAAAGGCTTCTGCCAAATATTTGCTTGGTCCTGAATATTTTATTTTCGATTATATAAAAAAGAAGGTCCCTAAGAATCTTCTTCCCGGAGAAAAAAAAATTCTGATCAGCTTTGGCGGGTCAGATCCCAGTGGCCTGAGTCACTCTGTGGCTGATGCACTGAACACGCTTCCCCTCCCACCGACAACAAACATAAGTCTTGTCATGGGACCGGGGTTCAAAAAAAAACACGCCTCCGTTGCTCTGCATCTAAAGCGTACACCCGGCATTCATCTCATAGACTCTCCTCAATCTATTTATCCTTATTTCCAGAATGCTGACCTTGTATTCTGTGCAGGAGGAAGAACCCTTTATGAGTTGAATGAATTAAATATTCAGGCTTTTCCCATTGCAAGCATTGACCATGAAAAGCCCATTGTCGAAGCTTTTATCCGCCAGGGAATCATAACAGCAGGCATGGCTGTCTGGGACAAGACTAAATTTATCAAAAAGACAACACTTCTGATGAAAAAGTTATCTTAAAACGTTAAGCAAAGCTATCATCAGCTTCCCCTAAGTTACCGGCAGCTCTTTCCCGATACATGGCACCGACCTTTTTTGAAGCTTCAGGATTACCGGATGCCAAGTAACATTCACTGA
Organism: uncultured Desulfobacter sp.; assembly: GCF_963666695.1. GTDB lineage: Bacteria > Desulfobacterota > Desulfobacteria > Desulfobacterales > Desulfobacteraceae > Desulfobacter. Next base: position 4,867,083 of record NZ_OY762947.1, on the reverse strand, counting down.
TTTTCCTCAAAGTCTCTATTTCTTCTGGAACCGCATTAAAATACTGTTCATATGCAGCAATGGCACCGCCATAATCACCATTGGCACTCAGGTTATTTCCAATATTTTTCCAATATTTTGCAAACTGTTTATCTAATGCCACAGCCTTTTTCAGATGATCCAGCCCCCTATCAAATTCATCCATTGCAAACAATGCATCGGTGGCGGCAATATGAAGCCCAGGAGTGTCAAACAAGGCAAGGCCTTTGAGGTAATAATCCACTGCATCACCGTATTCCTCCCTGTCAATCAGAATTTTCCCGTAAAATAGAATCAACTCGACAGCATTCTTTTGTGTAATGCATTCGACAATCAACCTTTCATGGAAAATATCTCGGCACCAATCTTTCAGAGTATCTTCATTTGCGGACAATTCTCCCGGAGAAGATGCAATTACCTTACGCAATGTATAAATATCGTCCATGGCCATATTTTTTAATACCTTGGGGATTTTTTCATGATCGGAACAAGCTTTCAGCCCCTTTAACAGGATATGACGTGCCGTTCGATCATCAAACACGCCCTCCTGCACCGCTACGGCTTCCCTATAATAATAATCCCCGATTTCTCTTAATTTCCGGGTTATGGTATCTTTTAAATCGGCATTCTTCTTTATCGCTTTTTGAAAACATTGCTCTGCACCCTCATAGGCTAATCGATTCAAAAAAATAATTCCTTTGTAGAACTCCAATTTACCTGACAGCGTATTGCATTCTGCATACTTGTCTATTGTTTTTTCAAGCAGGACAAAGTCTCCTGACGTATAGTATATATCAGCCAGGCGTGAAAGATCCTCTGTTTTGAATTCACTTTTTTTTATTTTCTGGCACAGTTGTTTTTCTTTTTTATGATGATCGAGCAGTTTTTTTAATTTTTTCTTAAACCAAATCAGATTGCTTTTTCTTATGGTATTCACCTTTATCAACCTGTGCAGGCTTTTCTCCATCCATTCCAAATAAGACCTGGGGTCTCCCTCCAATTTTGTAAGTTCCTGTTTTGCCCTTTCATCCTGCTTCAAGCCATCAAAAGTCATTTCATCGAATAAGGGCCATAAGGTATCCTGATCCGCCTTGTGATTGAATTTATCAATGGCGAGCATTGTTTCTTTCATTTTTTGAGGTAGCATATCAAACGACTGAGGGCGTTTTTTCTCCTTTTTCAAAAGGGACAGCAGATTTTGTGCCGAGGATAAAAGGGTTTCTACTTTTTGTATGAGGGACAATAGTCGCTGAACCCGTTTAAATGTACTCTGCATTGGAGAAATAAATTCAAAACGGTCATTTACAGGCTTCAAATCCAAAGAAGCAATTTTCCGGGAACAAAATAAATCCACGGTGTCGGATAAAGTCATGTTTGAAGAGCCTTTGATCAACGCGCCCCCCTCTGTTGCATTAATCACTTTACGTTCCGAATCCGCAATCATGCTTTCAAAGGCCAGCTTATGGTTATAAAGGGAACTCGAGGTAGGAAGCTTATTATCGTTTATCCCATCCACCCATATTATATTTTTCCCACTTGCCAGATTCCCTTTCATGTCACGGTAATTACTTAATATAACTTGAGAAGCATGATCCTTACTCCCGGAAAAAGCAAGATCCTGTCCAATGAAAATCAAAGGATCGCACCCCATCAAGTTGGCGGCAATGAAATTGAGATGTGCCACTGTTCCGGCGGCATTAATAAATATTTTACTGCCCCACATGGAATTCATCCAGTTTTCCAAGGCAGTTTTTCCCAAGCCCCAATAAATATTTTTTGCAGGAAAATTCTTGGTCACAACATGAGTGGCCCAGGAGGTGCATATTAAATTAATTTCCTTTACTTCAGGCAAAGAGGCCACATGAGAAATTTTTTCATAGGTGTTTTCTTTATAATCTATACTGGTGAGGAAATCAGGTACAATCCCATGCGCAAGCAATACCGGTAATGCTGTGTCCACAGAAATGATGACCGATCTTCCCACAGCTTTTTTCAACTGCGCGACATTTTTATCAAGGGAGGGGCCAGCAGCCACCATGAAACACGGCAAGCCCTTAAATTTATCCGTCAAATCTTCCAACCGCCGATTATGATGCATTGAAGTCAAATGCCTCAACCTGTTTTCAATAAACAGATTCCCATATCGCATTTTAGTTCCACCTTCCATATTATGTGCGCTGATAAATTCATCAATAGCAGGTGAGATGGTTTGGTAAGCCGGATTTACAAGGTAACTTTGCTGATGCCTGTATACGAAAATATTCTCTAAAATCAATGCACGCTTGGCTGGGGTAAGGGCGGCTTCCGGGTCACAATCCTCCCCGACCGAAAGAAGCAGGCGAGGATCTTCCAGGAGTTCCCTAAAATCAAACTGCTCCATTGCCAACGCAAAAAAATCAACATTCAACTCAAAAATAATGATGTGCTGAAGATGCTTACACTTTTTCAAAAGGGATAATGCAATATAGCCAAGCCCCATCCCCATCAAAATCACCACTCCGTTAGATTCGGAATCAACGGTGGACAAAAAATTATGTCCCTCCTGCCCCGGATTCTGACGATTATGGATAAGCGTCACGTTCCCATCCGAATCCGTTACCTGGATATTGGGTTTCCCATTGGCCTGTATCAGTTTTACCCATCTTGTTTTTTCTTTGGGAAGTGCCTGTACCTTATCCCAAACATCACGAAATCGTTTTTTCAACAAAGCCATATTTAATTGATAAACAGCACTTGAGTTCTCATGCATTGGAACTGCCCTTTTCAGACTAAAATATTATGGTATGTTTCGATGCGAGTTCAGTATTGCAACAGCATAAAAAAAAAGCAACTCAAAGATAATTTCTAAAGTAATCTCCCGGGCATCCGATTTTTCTCTTAACAGAAACTTAGGGTTTCACCGAGAATGGCTGATTAAATATTTTTAAACGTAACCCAATTTTACTCAAATCGAAACAAAGGGAAAGGATTCCCGAGATTAAAAAACATGGAGGATTAACTACATGGCACTTAGACTCAACACCAATGTAGCATCATTGAATGCTCACAAAAACATGGTAAAAAACGACAACGCCCTCTCAAGTTCTCTTGAGAGACTGTCATCCGGCCTCAGGATCAACAAAGCAGCCGATGACGCCTCTGGCATGTCAATTGCCGACTCTTTGAAATCCCAGGCAAACGGTTTGGGTCAGGCAATCAAAAACGCCAACGATGGTATCAATATCGTTCAGACCGCTGATGCGGCGCTGGAGGAATCCATCAACATCATCAATACAATTAAAACTAAATCCATCCAAGCTGCCCAGGACGGACAGACAACCGACTCCCGTTCCGCCATCCAGTCAGATATAAACAAACTGATGGAAGAATTGGATATCATTGCAAAGACCACCTCGTTCAACAACCAGAAACTACTCTCCGGTTCATTTAATAACAAACAGTTTCAGGTTGGAGCCTATTCAGGAGAAACCGTAGACATATCAATTGCTTCTTCGGAATCTACGAAAATTGGTCATACGACGACGTCTCAGCTGACATTGAAAGACAATCAGGCCGGGACGATAGATTTAAGTGTCTACAGCAACCAGAAAAACCAAAGCTTCAATGTTAAATCTGTAGAAGTTGCCTTTGACAACTCCAAAGAGCACGGTATGGGCGCCGTTGCAGATGCTATTAACCAGCTCAGCGACACTCTTGGCATCTCTGCCTCTGCCACAGTAAAGTCAACAACCGACTTGAATATCGCAGCCGGAACTACAGACACAGGATTTTCAATCAACGACGTAATCATCGGTCAAGTGGAGGTCCAGACCAACGATTCAGACGGCGCACTGGTAAAAGCGATTAACTCCAAAACGTCCGGTCACGGCGTTGTCGCCTCTGTGGATTCCTCAGGTTACCTGACGCTGACTTCCGATGGCCGCGCCATCAAGGTTGAAACCGGAGGCTCAGGAACTGAAGAGGTGCTCAGAGATTCAGAGATGACTACAGCGGGGTATGTAACACTGAATCAAACGGGTTCAAGTGAAATCATTGTCAACAATGTGGGTGGCGGCGATGCCATAGCACTGACAGACACCCTGGAACTCGACGGCAGTTCCGGAACTACAACTTTGGAGTCAAATCTTAAATCTGAATCGGTTCTTGCTAAGGATACTGTTTTAACTGCAGGCTGGACCACAGGACAAGATGTTAACGGTGATTACATAGACAACGACAATATCAGCACCACCCAGGACTCCACCCTCACCCAGGGATCTGTCCTGATTGCAAACAGTGATCTTGCCTCAGGTTCTGAAATCACAGACAACGTCCGAATTCAGGGTACCAATTCAACAAATGGTGAAAGTCTTATCACCGAGGGCTCCATCCTTAATACAAACACTGAAATTTCAGCCAATACAATTCTGGGCGGCGATGTTGTCATGGATAACTCAACCAATACAATCCAGACCATTGGTGAGAGTTTGATTAAAGAAACATCCACCATGAAGGATGATTCGGAGGTTGCCGCCAATACGATTCTGGGAGGTGATTTTACTCTCCACGAATCGACGAGCAACACGATTGGAGACAGCCTAATTGCAGCAGATTCTGTTTTAGCCGCAAGCTCTATCATTGCCGCAAACACTGTTGTAGGCGGAGACGTTACTCTGGATGACTCAGGGACAAGTTCATCTGTGGGAACCAGCGTACTGAAATCCGGATCGGTTCTTGGTTCAGGCTCCACCATAGCAGCAAACTCTGTTGTCGGTGCGGATGTCACCCTGGATGATTCAGGTACTAATGCAACCACAGGCTCCAGTCTTCTCAAGGCCGGTTCGATCATCGGTTCAGGCTCCACCATAGCAGCAAACTCTGTTGTCGGTGCGGACGTCACCCTGGATGACTCAGGCACCAATGCAACTGTTCAGGACAGTCTGCTCAAAGCAGGTTCCGTACTCGGTTCAGGCTCCACCATAGGGGCGGGTACGGTCTTTGGTGCAAGCACCAAGTTGCATGCCGGCAACACGCAAGCGTCAACTCAGGACGGCGTCATTGCAGACGGCTCCGCACTGACCTCCGGTACAGTCTTGAAAGCCGGTACCGTGTTAGCTGCTGGACAGACCATTACAGGCAAGTCGGGTGTCGGTACTGTTTCAGGTACATTGACACAGGACATTACCTTGAGCGGCGATCAGACCCTGAGCGCCGGCGGCATAACATCCCTTAGAGCAGGAGCTGTATTGGCCAGTGGTTCAACCTTAGAAGCAGGCTCTTCTTTTGGGGCGGATGTTGTCACAGCCAGCGGCGGCAAAACAACCCTGACCGATGACATGACCATGAAAGGCGGATCCAAACTGGCAGGTGATACCAGTCAACTGAAAACAGGTTCCTATTTCGATGCAGCCATCGTCACAGCCAGCGGCGGCAAAACAACCCTGACCGATGACATGACCCTCAACGCTGGTTCCAAGCTTGCCGGTGATACCAATAAACTTGCAAACGGCTCTTCTTTTGCAGCCGATGTTGTTACAGCCAGCGGCGGCAAAACAACCCTGACCGATGACATGACCCTCAACGCTGATTCCAAGCTTGCCGGTGATACCAGCAAACTTGCAAACGGGTCATATTTTGGGGCTAAGATTACGACTGCCAGCGGCGCAAACACCAACATCACGGATAATATGATGCTGCTGGCCGGGTCCAAGCTTACTTCAGGAAGCACACTGGAAGAAAGCAGCTATATTGGCGCTAAAATTATCACCTCAGGGGATACCACTCTGAACACTGATATGACCCTGAATGCAGGTTCTGTTGTTGCCAGTGGAAGCACGCTGAAGGCCGGATCTTATGTGGGTGCGAAAATCAAGGCGGGATCGAATATCATTATTACACAGGATATGACCCTCCAGAGTGGCTCCAAACTGATTGATAACTCAACTCTGGCCAGCGGCTCGTCTATTGCAACGAAAATCACCATCAAAGATGATATGACCCTTCAGGATGATTCATCAATTAAGGCCGGATCCAAACTGATCGTCAACAACACGTTCAATATTGCGGCCGGCTCAACAATGGGGGGCAGTATCAATTTGGATAAAGACCTGACACTGACGGATGATTTCACCATGGCCGTGGGGTCTACAATTGCCGGGAACTCTGTTCTGACAGACGGCTCAACCTTCGGTGGAACTATCACCCTTGCAAATGATGAAACCGTTGATACAGATACTGATATGCTAGTTAAATCAGGTTCTGTACTGGCCGCAGGCAGCACTATCGCCGAAAACACATACCTGACCTCAGATATCACGACAGCTGACGGCACTTTGTATACAGCCGGAACAATCCTGGAAGACGATATCGTTACCGGTTCGGATATTACTCTGACCACAGACATGACCCTGCAGAACGGTTCTGTCATGAAAGCCGGTACCGAGCTGGCAGCCAATGATGCCTCCAGCAACTTCGCCACGGCAGAGATGGGAGAATCGGAAACCAACCGCCTGTCTAACTTAAGCGTTCTGACCCAGGAAGATGCCCAGCAGGCCATCGCAATTGCCGATGCTGCCCTGAAGGATCTGGATAAAAACAGGGCGGATCTTGGTTCCGTACAGAACCAGCTGACCTCAACCGTTGCCAACATTACAACCACCCGTGTGAATGTGTCCGCTGCGGAATCCAACATCCGTGACGTTGACTTTGCAGAGGAATCTGCCAACTTCACCAAGATGCAGGTACTACAGCAGGCCGGCACCTTTGCCATGAGCCAGGCCAACTCCAGTTCACAGACCGTTATGAGCCTGCTCCAGTAAAGCAGAAGGCTTTAACTTTGAACCATTAACCACAGCTTAATGCTGTAATCAAAGCCCCGGAAATTCGTTTCCCGGGCTTTTTTTTCTTAAGTTTTTCCCCGTTCATCCGACATCTTAATTATGACCCTAACCGAAAACGGAGATTGACCATGGCAGGATCAATTACAACATTAGGCTTGGGCTCCGGCCTTGAGCTCCAAAGCATCCTGGACCAGCTAAAAGAGGTGGATCAGGCCTCCATCAAGTCCAAGGAGACCCAAAAAACAGCACTTCAGGACAAAATTGATGCATACAACAACGTCAACGCCAAGCTGTTCAATCTCAAATCCAATGCCCTGTCCCTCTCCCTTGAGTCCGATTTTTTAAAGACTTCTGTATCGATCTCGGATGAAGAGGTCCTTTCGGCCACGGCCAACGATGGTATTGCCGCTGAAAGCTTTGATCTCAATGTGACAAAAAAGGCACGGTACAACTCCTGGCAGACCGTTGGTGTTGAGAGTGGAACTTCGCCCTTTTACCTCGCACCTCAATCCGGCATTGCCGGCGCGGAGGAAAGCGTCACCACCACTGACCAGACCTATGATATCCTTTACGGCGCAGCCGAAAGCCAGCAGACCATTTCAGTCAGTGTGGATTCCGGAAAAAACCTGACTCAGATTGCTGAAGCCATCAATGATTCGGAAAACAACAAGGATGATGACGGCACCCAGCTGGTGAACGCGTCTGTGGAAAAAAATGATAATGACGAATATTATATCCGGCTGTCGGCCGTTGCCGGCGGGGACAGTGTGGATGAGCAGGTCAGCCTGGCAGGGTTTGACTATATAAAACCGGACACAACCTTCAGCATTTCCCGGGCGGACAATGAAGATCCCATGTATGTCAGCCTGGCGCCGGGCGCTACCTATTCAGATACCGTTGCCGCCATCAACACGGGCACAGGCAATCCCGGTGTGACTGCCACCCTGGTGGATACCGGCCAGGGAGATGCCCCCTACCGCCTGACCCTGACCTCCAATGATACAGGAGAAAAGGCCAGGATTACCGTTTCCGATAACCTGCCCATGACACAGGTTAACGGGGCTGATGGAGACTCCCTGAACTCAGCCTTCACGGTGAACGGGGTCGAGTACCAACGCCAGACCAATGACGCCATCACCGACGTGATTTCAGGGGTGACCCTGAACCTGAAAAAAACAGGGGAAACCACCATCGGTATCCAGAAAGACACTGAAACGGTAAAAGAGAACATCACTGCCCTGGTGGAAAATTTTAATGAACTGCTCAGCACCATTGCAGAAGAATCCGGGGAAACGGACATCGAAAATGATACAGACGCCCCTCTGGAAAATGACTACACCATCACGGGAATGGTCTCCACCATCAAAAATCTGTTCACCAGCTCTGTAAACCTTTCTTCGGAATTTACCAGTCTCATGGACATCGGTCTTGGGCTAAACCAGGACGGAACTCTCTCCCTGGACGAGGACAAACTGGATCAGACCCTGGCTTCCAATGCAGACGGGGTAACCGCCCTTTTTATCGGTAAAGAGGACTCCGGCATAAAGGGATTAGGCGATATTCTCAATGACGGAATCACGGATATGGTATCATCCACCGGGATAGTAACAACGGGAATTGATGAAGCCGAGTCAAAGATGACCCGCCTCACCGAAGATATCGAAACCGCCACCGAGCAGCTTGACAAGCGGTATGAGACCATGACGGAAAGTTTTACCCGCCTGGACACATATATACAGCAATTGAATGCGCAATCCGCTTATATGGAGTCCATGATAGATTCTTTTAATAAAACCACGGAATAACCAGCTATTTAAACCAGAGACAGGAGGAATTTAATGATTGCCCAGGTAAATACGTACATAACCAACCATTACGAGGGCATGACGCCGGAACAGCTTACTCTACTATTGTTCAAGGGGGCCTTGGACCGTATAGAACTAGCCCGGCAGGGGGTAAAGGAGAATAATCCCCGAAAACGGGGAGAGAACATCGGTAAAGTAATTGCCATCGTTTCCGAACTCAACGCATCCGTGAACACGGAAATGCAGGATGAAGGCACCCGGTTCCTCAGGGGGCTTTACGGGGCGATCCTGACGGAACTGCCTAAGGTATCCATCAGCAACGATATCAGTATCCTTGACCGCACGGAAAATTATATTACCCGGCTCAAAGATATCTGGGAATCCGATGTCATGCCTGTACCGAGCCAGGTTGAAGAGGCGGTCCCCAATGTAAAAAGGGGCGAACCCGCAACCATTAAAAAAATAATCCCCCCGGCCTCAATGTCGAATGCAGCAGCATACGGCAGCCAGGGCGGCATAAATCGGCTCAACAGCTTTTCCGTTTAACCCGGAATTCAGGAATGATATGATGACCAATCAAACCTTTAAAGTAAAACAGGCCATAGAAAATTTAAACGATCTGACGGAGGCCCATATCAATGCTTTTAATACCCAAGTGCTGCCGGACCTTGACAACCAGACCGCCTCCCGTAACAAAGCTTTCTCAAAGATGAAGGAAAATGTTGACAAACTCATGCGGGAAGTAACTGAAGTGGCAGGAGAGGACACCATCCGGGAAATCCAGGAAGAGATTGTTCCGGCAGTCAAACAGCTCATGGCTCAGAATATACGGCTGGAATCAAAAATCAAGGAGCATAAAAGCCGGCTGAAGGCCAGCATGAAACGAGTCAATTTTGGCAGAAAAGCTATCAATGGATATGGTTCGACAGCATCAATGGGGCAGAGTTCCAACAAAGTGATCGCCATCACAAATTGACTATCAGGCGCAAAAATGAATATTAGATATTATATCGATATTTTATGCCATTGAACTCAAGCTCCTCACCGAAACGCTTGGTATCCAAGGCTTCGAGTTTCTGGGTATCAATATACTATTCTCATGTCACAAAAGGAATCCGCTCATTGATGAGGCCATAGAAGAATTCGGCTCAGTAACCTTGACGGTCAAATGCCATGACCGGTGTCTGGGGGGATCATCCCGCCACTTTTTGCCCAAATTCACAATATAACTGCGAATGACACCTTTGCCTTCCTGAATCTCAAAGTCCACAATACATCCGCTGCTATCGCTGGTGACCATATTCGTTCGTGCAGGTTTGACCCTGGGCAGCTTTTTCTACCATTTTGTTTGCAAGATTAGCAGACCCGTTATGATTAAGGCCTGCTTCAGTAATAATAAATGTTTTGGGTTCTCTTGTATTTCTTTCAAACACTTTCCACTTCTCCAGACAAGCCTGTATCGGTTTAGCACTATAAAAAGTAACTCGTCAGGCTGTTACGGAATACTATCCACGGAACTCCCAAGGATTAATAACATTGACACCTGCAGCCTGGAACGGGCTAACATCTCTTGTTGCGACGCTAAATCGGTTAGTAGCAGCAATTGCCGCAATATATCCATCCGCCGCAGCAATTGCCAAGCCTGAGGCTTTGGCTTTTGCCATGAGCTCGGCATAAGCGGTCGTGCAGTCAATATCAAACGGACGAACACGTCCGGCAAAGAGAGGCAAAATTTGATTTTCAATACAGGTTTCCAATTCATCTCGTCGCTTTCCAACAGGAAGGCTTGCAACGCCAAAACGCAATTCAGCAACAGTAATTGCTTATAAATAAAGCGTTTCAAGAGATTGTGCATCAATCCAATTGATAACACGGGTCTCAGGAGAACGACGCAACGGTTCCGAAATTACATTTGTATATAGCAGTATCATTTAAAAATCCAGCGGTTTGGCCGGAGTTTTATCTCGACTCTGCTCAAAAATCGAAAATTCACCATCTGTCAAATTAATTTTACGCCCGATGCGAGCAAGTAACGAACCAAGTTTTACTCTTCCTTCCGGCTGGACAGCATTCTCCAATATTTCACGAATTTCCGCTTCGGCGCTTCGGCCATGCTTTGCCGCTCTAACCCGCAAAGCGCGATGAACCTCATCCGGTACGTTTCTGACTGTGATTGATGGCATGATATCATCTCCATTCATACATTATTTGCTTGCATTATATCATAGTGCAAGCAACGCCTCAACCTCTTTGCCTTGCCTGTCCCAATTGATACCAATTTTGACGACTTTGGCAAAACTATTTTTATAACTTAACTCGTAGTTATCTTCGATCTGTTTAATCGCCTCTTCTGTATTCCCATCAACCTTAAACTCTAAAACATACACGGTATCATCTTTGGGAATATGCAAATCAGTGCGACCAATAATATTCTGGTTCTCGCCGATGTAATAAATATTGTTCATACGAATGGCTACTCCCACCATTGATTTCAACCAGCCTTCAGGGTTTTTATTATGCCAATCATAAGGGAGATGGGCGCAGTTCTGGTAAATAAGTTTTGTAATTCCTGCTTGAATGGTCTCTTGATTTTTAGCGAAAATTCCCGAAGTTATTTGATTAGAAACTTCTTTCCATTCATCCAGGTCATAATTCTTCCCTAAACTCAAGTCTAAGAAATATTCCAACATAACCTGTTCCGCTTCTTTGTTAGGAAATTTCAAATAATAATGATTTTTTTCATCCTTATATCGAATGGCTAAATATCCTGCATTAAATAACAATACTTCCGGCTGTAGTTGTTGTAAATCTTGAACTCTTAATTTCATTTCGTTAACAGACAGCGTATTATTTCTTTCCTTATCAATAATATTCTGAATATCAACAGCTGTGCTTTGCATATAGGCACTAATCGCACTAGGGATACCTGTTTCCGACCAATAGTATCCAAACGCTTCATTCTCAATAAAGTTGTTTATATCCCACGGGTTGTATAACTGTTTATCACCAAAATTGAAACCGTTATATTCTTCTTTGATCTGTTGCAAAAGTTGCTGAACGCCCTTGTCTTTTTTTTGTGCAATAACGTTTATTTCTTCTCTAAAGTTTTTTTCAACTTCATTCTGAGTATAACCGATCAGATCTGTATATCTACCCACAAAACTAATATCTTTAAGATGATTTAATTCAGAAAAAATACTCATCTTCATCAGCTTAGTTAAACCTGTCATCATAAAAAATTTGATGTATTGATCACTGTCTTTAACTGGTGCATAAAAGCCTTGAAAAAAGTCTCTGACTTCTTCTGCTTTTTGAACATTTTTTAAGTGAACCAGAATGGGTTTATCATATTCATCAATTAGCACCACTGCTGGTTGCCCCGCTTTCTGACTGGTTTCCTCCAGGATTGCTCCAATATTAAAATAATCAAAATCCTTAATCTTGATTACCTTCTCATCAATATGAATCTTACCATTATATTTGATGTATTCCCCCAGATCATCACTTTTAGAAATTCCAGCAAAGCTCAAGTGCAGAACAGGATATTTTTTAAACTCAAAGTAATCGTAAATGTACAACCCTTCAAATAGTTCCTTATTCCCTAAAAAAAGGTTTTTAAGAACGGAAAGCATTAAACTTTTACCAAAACGACGGGGACGTGACAGAAAGTTATAACGACCACTATTTTCCAGCAGAGAATGTAACTGCGGAGTTTTATCCAAATAGAATTCAGAATTTTTCTTTAAGGTCTCAAAATCTTGCGTTCCCAGAGGAAATTTTTTACGTTCAGCCATAAAACAAGCTCTTTATGTAAATTTGAAATAACCAAACCGGCCGACAAAACACACCAAAGAATTGGTGATAATTTTCAATTAAATAGCTTCACTTTTAACCAAGATAATAACAACTTACAACCAGTATATAGATTATTCTTTGTTTTTGCAATTACACCTTCAAACTTTAAAAAAAGGGGCTTGATCATACAATAAAAAATATATAGAAAAAACGCTCAAACATGCCGGAGTCACCGCTAAAAATGCACGGGGGTTATATATAAACGACTTGACCAATTATCATCAAACAGTACATACTAAAAACATCAAATTATAACCTTTAAGTATTCAAGCGGTGATAAAATGACATTAAGTATAACAGAGGATATCCGTTCAATTACTGATTTAAAGAGGAATACAAATTCTATACTTGAACAAATAAATAGAACCAAACGTCCCGTTATTTTAACAGTTAATGGGAAAGCGGAAGCTGTACTTCTTGGAGCAAATGAATATGAAAAAATTGCAAGTGCATTTAACCTGCTCAAGCTTCTCATACCGGGAGAAGAGGATATAAAAAACAAGCGATATAAAGAAGCGAGAAATTTTTTCAAGGAATTTAAATGTGATAAAGAAATATCAGGTTAGATTGACCCGGGAAGTGCAAAATGATCTGGAAAAAATATATTATTATATTGCAGACGATAGCATCAATACTGCAAAACACTTCATCCTTCAACTGGAAGAAGAGGTATATTCTCTTGAAACTTTTCCCGATCGCAACCCCTTTATACCGGAAAATGACTTCTTTGGTACCAACTACCGCCATCTGATATATAAAAAATATCGGGTGGTGTATAGAATTGCTGAAAAGTCGGTTTATATTCTGCGAATATTCCATGGTGCAAAGTTACTGAGCTTATGACGATAAGGAACGGGTCTTAAATAACTTACCTATTTTGAGATCTCCGGGAGCGCGGGCGTCCTGCCCGCATTTTTACAATACTTGCGGACATGCAGGCGGGACGCCCGCGCTCCCAGATTAAACGATTTCAGACTCATTCCTTAACAATAATTGAGCATCGAAGTGTGTGCAGGGAGAAGTAAAATCATGAAATTTCCATATGGCATATCTGATTTTAAAACGGTTATTGACGAGGGCTATTTTTATTGTGACAGGACTGATAAGATTCGTCTGCTTGAAAATACAAAATCCCAATTGTTTATCCGGCCCCGGCGGTTCGGCAAAAGCCTGGTTCTTTCAATGTTGGAAAACTATTATGATGTGGCAAAGAAAGATGAATTCGATTCGATTTTCGGGAAGTTGAAAATCGGAAAAACCCCTACTACGCTGCACAATTCGTATTTTATTTTGAAATTTGATTTTTCATGTGTTGATTCCACCGGCAGTGCCCGGGATGTAAAAAAAGCCCTGTTTAATCACATTAACGGGTGCATTGAAGCGTTTGATGCTTTCTACAGGTATAAGGGATATGAACTGCCCGAAATAAAGATCAATTATGATGATGCCCTGTATTCATTAAACTCCCTGGTAAGCTCAGTGCGCATGACCCCATATTCTGTATACCTTCTCATAGATGAATATGATAATTTTGCCAATACCATCATGATGGGCCTACACAGCGTAGAAGATAGATATAAGGCCATTGTGCATGATGAAGGTCCCTTGAAAACTTTTTTCAAGGCGGTAAAATCCGCCACGTCCGGTGCCATGTTTGATCGTGTGTTTATCACCGGGGTTTCCCCGGTTGTGATGAGTGATATTACAAGTGGATATAATATTGCCGAAAATATCTATTTTGAACCTGAATTTAATGATCTGTGTGGATTCAGGCAGCAAGAAATTGAGGCGGTACTCAAAGAGATTGTTGATCAATGTGGATGTGAAAAGGAAAAAATTCAGGAAGCCGTCAATTTGATGACGGTCTATTATAATGGATATAATTTCTCCCATGCTACTGATGAATATGTGTATAACCCAACGCTTTGTTTATATTTTTTAAAACAGTTTGAAAAAACCTGCGCCTATCCAAGGAAAATGCTGGATTCAAATCTTGCAGTGGATGAATCAAAGCTCGAATATATGGCTCAGATGCCTACGGGAAGTGATCTTTTGATAAACCTGGTGCAAAAAAACCATGAGGTTGTCGTTTCTGATATTGAAGATCGTTTCGGCATCAAAGAGATGCTGACGGATCAATCAAAAGACAATATATTTCTGGGCTCTTTTCTTTATTATTTCGGCGTGTTGACCCTTGCCGGTGATACACCGGATTTAAAGGTGCGTTTAAAAGTTCCCAATCTTGTAATTAAAAGCCTGTATGTGGATCGAATTCAAAAGATGCTGCTGCCTGATCCTGGTGACAGGAATGATGGTGCGGATGCGGCCGAACAGGTGTATCAAAAAGGAGATATGGCGCCGTTGTGCGTGTTTATGGAAGACCGATATTTCAAAGTGTTTCATAACAGAGATTATCGATGGGCCAATGAGTTGACTATAAAGACCGCATTTTTAACTCTGCTGTACAATGATATCCTTTATATCATGGATTCTGAAACTGAAATCAACCGCAGATATGCCGATCTTACCATGATCATCCGGCCGGATAAGCGGCATGGTAAAATATTTGATGTATTGATTGAGTTCAAGTTTGTAAGGCTCAAAGATGCCGGAATATCCGCTGAAAAGGCACGGGGATTGTCCGGGGATGAATTGGCAAAGCTTCCTGAGATTGCAAGGCAGATGCAGGAAGGTGAAAAACAGGTGAATACATACGGGAACGAGCTTGAACAACGATATGGAAATCTAAGACTTCAGAAATTTGTAGTGGTGGCTTTGGGGTTTGAACGCGTTTGTTTTAACAAAATTATATGAAAGTAGTTTGTATCTGTTGGGTTTCGTTCCTCAACCCAACCTACATCTGAACCACGAAACATACGGAAATAAGTTTAATTTTAAAGCACAGGTTATCATCAACTACCTGAAAAAAAAACAAATTTAAAATAAGATAAAGGCTTTACGCTCTAACGTTCAGTGCTTTCCGTGGTTATAAAATAAAAAACCGCCTGCGTTACTCAAAGAGTCAAGCAGGCGGTTTTCGTTTTTTACGTTAAATCTCAGTGATGAGAATCGCCTTTATCATTAATCGTGTCATAGGCAGCCTTAAGAACACAATAGGTCATGCCTGCCCCTAAAATGCCAATGGCATACCAGAATCCACCAAAAAAAACTGCATGGCCCATGTCCCAGGCCCATTCAAAACAAAAGGGAAACATTAAAACCTCCTTTATCCGTTTTGAGCTGCCGCATCGGCAGATTCGTTAAGTTCCAACTCCTGGGGAAATACCGGCAGGTACCGGTATGCAAAGGCAATCAGGATAATTCCGTAAGCAACAGGCAAGATAGTGGTGGCCACTTCCTGCCAGCTTGGGATATATAATGCCCAGGTGTCAAAGGACATCACAGGTACGGCCATGATCTGAAGCACCATAACCCACCGGTTCAGGCAAACACCAATAACGCCGAGAATGATTGCAATGGTGCGGGTGGTGGGGTTTTCCCGGGTACTTTTCTTGATGAGAAGCAGCCCCGGCACAACACCGCATAGAATCACTTCGGTAATCAACATCCAGTATCCGTAGAGCCCGTTATTGCTGTAAAAATGGCTCAGTTTGAATCCCATGGAAGGCGCGGTTACGAATGCCCAGTAAATGGTATCAATGATCTTGGCAATAATATAGGTGGTAATCATCCACCCGGAAATTTTTGCCAGCAGATTAATGGTTTTATCTCCGACCAGCTTTTTACCCGTGATTATTTCCGTAATCTTGGTCACCAGCAGTGTGAAACAGGGGCCAAATGCTGCGGCAGACCATGTAAACAGGAAAAAGGTCCAGGGCCAGATCAAAAGCCCTTCGCGGTAGGCAAAAGGACGGCCAAACATAACGCCGGCCACACCGCCCAAGGATCCCTGGTGGAAAAAACTCAAAAAAGCACCGGTGGCGGCAAATACGGCCATCACCTCGTGCATGTTGTGGGCCAGGTGGTGAAAAAAGGGCACTTTGTTGGCCTGGCGATTTTCCAGGATATTGGGAATAAATTCAATGGTCAGTACTGCAAAATAGCAGGACAGACAATAGGCCACCTCTGTAAGCATTGAATGCACATTGGCATGCCAGAAAATAAACCAGCCGCGCAGCGGCTGTCCAATATCAATGGCCAGGATCAGCAGCGCGGAACTGTAGCAGATAAAACCAATGATCACGGCAAAGTTGATAATATTTTTCAAATCATCAACCTTGAAAATGTATTTCAAAAGACCTGTGAAAAAAGCACCGCCACCAACCGCAATGACTGCCAGGTCGGCCCAGATCCACAGGGCAAATCCATAGTAATCGTTCATGTTGGTCTGATTCAGGCCTTTAAACCAGCACAGAAACATGGCATAAACGCCCCAAAGCAGTACAGCACCCACGATGACAATGCCAATCATGAATATCGGGAATGCACACCGTTTGGCGCCTTCGGGTATTAATGCATCATCCATATCTAATTACTCCTAAATAGTTTTATGCAAGTTAACCATGGGATGAAGACGCCCCATGATGGGTTTTAACATTTTCCCACTCACCTTTAAGGTAGTTGTCCCCGGCCTTTCTGACCCATTCCCGTTCAGACATGTAATACACCTTAGGGTTGGTACCAAGACGTTCAAGCAGCCTGAAAACTTTCGGGTTTCTAGATTTGCCCACAACCTTGTGATTCATGGGGTCGGGATGGGGATCAGGTTTAACGATCTGATGGACCTTGTGGGCAGGATTGTTCAGGTCACCAAACACAATGGCACCTGCCGGGCACGCGGTGGTGCATGCGGTCTGATACTCCATCTCTTCTATTTCACGGTCTTCAATCATGGCCTTTTCCCGGGCCAGCTGATACCTGTGGTAGCAAAAGGAGCATTTCTCAACCACACCGCGCATACGCGGGGACACATTCGGGCTCAAGTAATTTTCCATACCCTCGGGCCATTTGGGATCCCACCAGTTAAAGTATCTGGCATGGTAGGGGCATGCCCCCATGCAGTACCGGCAACCAAAGCAACGGGTATAGATCTGGCTGACAATACCTGTATCATAACCATAGTCGGTTGCCGTGGCAGGGCAGACGGATACGCAGGGAGAATGTCCATGATCACCGATTCCGCCACAGTGCTGGCAGGGACGGGGCAAATAAACTATTTCAGTTTCCGGAAAGGACTTTCCATTGGTCAGTTTATACACCCGCATCCAGGTGATGCTGTCCTTTTTGTTGGATTCATCCTCCTTAAACGGAACGTTATTCTCGGACATGCACGAGACCATGCAGGCACCGCATCCCGTGCACTTGTCCAGATCAATAACCATTCCGAACTTATGGGCTTTTTTATTTTCTATCATCAGAACCTCTTAAAAAGATTTCTTAAAACAGTTTACGCCTTGGAAAGGGAGGCTTTAATTCCAAAGGCAGCATCCAGTCCTGAACCAGGCTCGATGACCGGGCCGATCAGATCATTGACATTGACACCTTTACCGGCCACATAAGGATTGTTGAAGGCATGTCCAAGCCCCCTTGGCATACCGATCACGCCGGGCAGAATACCTTCATTAAAGCCGATTTTCACCTTTGCCGTTCCCATGGCGGTTTTAAGGACAGCAATATCACCGTCTTTCAAGACACCTGCAGTGGCCGGATTAATTTCGACAACACTGTATTTTCCTAAAAGAACCGTATCGGGAACGGTTTTAACAGCAAAGGGAGAAGAAGTCATTGAACCGCCGGCAAGCCGCATCTTATCAACAGGTACCAGGGTGTAATCGCCTTCACCCATGGGTACATCAGTTTGGGGGGCGGAAACAAGAAAGGTGAAATCCGTTGCAGGGGTTCCCACAGGCGGCTTGTCATCAATAACCACATACCCGTCGCCGGAGAGGGTATCCCAAATTTTTTCCGTCACGTCTTCGAGGCAGGCCTCATAAGACGCCCAGGAAAAACTTTGTGCAATCCCGGCACCCATGGCCTGGGCAAGAAGGATCAGTGCATCGCCCGGGTGTTTGGTGTCGAATACGGGTTTAACCATGGGCCGACACAGCCCCACGACTGTTTTAGAAAGACCCGCACCGGAAACGACATCTTCGAGGCGTTCAAGGAAAATGGATGCAGGTAAAATCACATCAGATCTAAGGGCGGTTTCATCCATAAAAGAACTAAAGCTGACCTTGAATCCAACGTTGTCCATGGCGGCCTTGACTTTTTCAGGATTGTTTAACGCATAACAGGGATTGGCATTATAAATAAACAGGGCTGATAGGCCACCGTCCGTTTCAAGCTTGTCCACCAGTTCATGAACGGAACCGGCAAGCTTGGCCTTGCCTGTGCCCTGTTCAGCAGCCGCATCCATTACATTTTCGGGGAAGTTTAAATAACCGGCCGGCAACATGACAAACACACCACCTTCTTTGTTCAGGCGGCCGGCCAATGCATTAAGGGCCTGGACTGCAGCGAATTCACGAAGGCTTCCGGCATCTCCTCTGCCCTTTCCTGGAACGGCCACAGGAGCCTTTGCCTTGATAAACGCCATGGCAAGGGCCTCAATATCCGCAGCTTTCACACCGGTGATCGCTTCCACTTTTTCCGGTGTATACTCTTTTTCGAGCATGGCAGCGAAAGGAAACTTGTTTACGTCCCCGGAAAGCGTGTTGTTTGAAATTTGTTTTTTTGCAAAGAGTACTGCACAAAGACCCAATGCCAAATCTGCTTCAGTGCCGGGATTCACGGCAATAATCTTATCTGCGGCATTAGCCGTATTGGACAGCCTGTAATCAACCTGTACAAGTTTGGCCTTACGTTCACATCTTGACGCATTGGCCTGGATACAGGCAACCGGTGAACCCCAGCCCTCAATAATTCCCGCACCGAAACTTAAAATGAAATCAGAATGATCAAGATCAAATCCAAGGCTTCGATCTGCACTGTGAAGGGCAGCAGCCGTCAGCGCCAGATTGGATTCAAGGCTTGGCATGGTATAGGTATTCGGAGAGCCGAAAGTAGCCATAAACCGTTCAAAAAGCTGGGCCATGGATCCGTTATCCGAACCCGTAATTAGACCAAGGGATTCAGGTGCGCCGCTCTCACGGATTTCACCCAATTTTTGGGCCACAAGTGAAATGGCCTCATCCCAGGAAATCTTTTCAAACTTGTTCCCGTTTTTCTTTAACGGGGTTTTTATTCTGGCAGGATCATAAAGATACTGCAGGCCGGAAATGCCGTGGAGACAGGCACCGCCATCGTTAATCGGGTGATCGTCAAGGCCTTCGATCTTAACAGGCCGTCCGTTTATTTTTCTGACGCTGATTCCGCAGGCACCTGGGCACAGGCTGCATACGGACCGGTCATAGGTTATTCTGCCGTCTTCAGGGACAGGGGTCCAGGGCCAATTCTGGGTCCAGATGGAAGAATCATCTGTCAGCTTGACACCCACAGGGGAAAGCGCGATGCCGGCTGCCGCGCCAAGTCCCAATCCCAAGAAGCTTCGTCTGTCAATTTTCATAAGTCATCCTTTATAAACTTTGAAATTCTTGTCCTTGAGGTATCTTACTTGTGGCACTGGAAGCAGTAGCCCTTGTGACCCATTTTTTCCAAGTGGCAGTCCGCACAATCATCCATCTTCATACGATCCCAAGAATTCTTTTTAATCCCCCAGATACTCTTGCCCCAGATATCACGGCTGTAGCCGGTAATTCTATTTTCCTCATAGGGCCGCGAAGATGATGATTCACCAATGTGACCATGGCAGGTCTTACAATCCATGCCGCCTGCAACCGTATGTGCGGCATGGGAGAAAAACACGCAATCAGGCTGTTTGGCATATATCAGCCAAGGCACTTCTTTTCCCTGGGCCACATACTCTTCCACAAATACGGCTTCGTCATCGGTCTCTCCCATGGGTTCATCCGTATGACATTCCATACAGGATTCCAGACCCGGGATTCCGGAAAAGGTACCGTCTTCTCTGAAATAATGGCAGGTTTCACAATCACCTGTTTCCTCGACATGAAGGCTGTGATCGAAACTAAAAGGCTGTTCCTTTTTTGAATAAAGCAATTTTGGAAACAGCAGCCAGCCCGACAGGAAGCATATCAGAAATGCCCCCATAAAAAAGATGACGCCAAGGCCTAACCCTTTGTCATCTTCCGGACCGTTGTCGGTGCCGTGGTGCGCACCCCCCCCAGGACCATCGTTTGCTTTGTTTTCTAACTCGCTCATGAAAACTCCATCAATGTTAAAATGTTGATGTTACCATACCGTTGCGGCCCCGGATAAGTCCCCAGGCCAATATTTTTCGCAGAATAGCATTTGCCATGCCAATTTTCTGCAATACGTCCGGAAAATACAAATTCGGTCATTCTATATTAATATATGTTTCCCTTGTCAAGTTTAATTGGACAAAGCCTTACCCTGAAACACCCTGAACAAAAACGCTTTAAAAATCATTTTCTTCAGCTATTTTATTTATATAGAATCAAGATGGAGTAATTTTATAGACTAACGATTTTTCAAAAAAACACTTGGTGCCAATATTTTTTTAAAGAATCGCCGGAGATGAAACCGGCGAAGCCAAGCTGATAACGGCGATGCTCTGGGCAGGCATCTGCTGTTCAGAGCCTGCCCTAACCGTACTAACCGTAACTGTGCAGGCCGGATAAAAAGAAATTCACGCCGAAATAGGTGAACAGAACCCCTAAAAACCCGATGATGGAAACAACGGCAAGATTTTTTCCGTGCCACCCGCGCATCAGCCGCAGATGAAGAAAAATGGCATAAATAAACCAGGTGATCAAAGACCAGGTTTCTTTAGGATCCCAGGACCAATATTTACCCCAGGCGGAATTGGCCCAAACAGAGCCCGTGATGATACCGATGGTCAGAAAAAGAAACCCGAAAACAATCATTTGGTAGGTCAGTTCGTCAATGATATCCCAGTCCGGTAATTTTGCAAACAGGCTTTTGGCTCCGGGATCTTTGGGTTTGATGAAGTACATAAAGCTGAATCCAAAGGCAAGGGCAAAACCTGCATATCCAAGAAAACAGGTAATTACATGGGCAATGAGCCAGTTGGACTTAAGGGCGGGAATCAAAGGCGTTATTTTTGACGTGATGGAGGGATCAAAGCTGGCATAGGCAATACCCAAAAAAATCAAGGGAGATACAAATACGCCGATGATGCTTTCCTTGTATTTGAATTCCACAAAGACATAAAGGGCAGCAGCAGTCCATGAAAAAAAGACCAGGGACTCATACATATTGGAAAAGGGTGCATGCCCGTACCCCATCTGGTAGGACTCCACCCACCGCAGTAAAATTCCGCAGGTATTGGCCACGAGTCCAATAACAATCACCCAGAATCCAAGCCGGGCGAGCGCCTGTTTTTTGAAGGAAAAAGATCCAATATAAAATACCGATGCCAACGCATAGATAAATGTTGCAGCCGATAAAAGCAGGGATGAATTCATTAGCTTGATATGTCCTTTAATTCCTTTACAAGTTTTTTGACAGTCAAATTGGTGCTCTGGGCGTTGCGGTTGGCCCGGCCTGCCACCCACACCCGGGTACTGCCGGATCCGGCTTGTTCAAGGCCGATGCACACGGACTGATGGGAAACAAAGAAAGTGACCCAACAGCCGATGATCATAAGAAGAAAGCCTGTGTACACAAAGGGAACGCCCGGATCCTTTGTCACCTGAAGGCCGGTGTAATAGGCCTGGTCCCAGGATTTAACCTCAACAGTGAATCTGCCCTTGCGCATTTTATCAAAGGTGGGAAACTTGGTGGGCAAAGCAATTTGAAAATTCTTGCCATCGGTTGTATCAAGGCGCCCGATAAACACCTCACCAAGGTCATGACCATTGAAATTATAATGGGGTAAAAATCCTTCAAATATAAAATTACCGGCACCAGCCGGCAGCGGCACGACACCGCCGTTTTTTATGGTGTGTGTCTCAACTGTCCCGGTTTTACTGTCAGTAATTTCAAACAGGGCTTCATCAGGTGTTGTTGCACCGTAGTAAGCCTGAAAAATATTGATGCCTTTGTACCTTAACGGGTGGTTAACCAGAATATCCTCTGAAAAACTTTCCTGGTTGTTTTCAAGGATGGTTAGATTGGATTTAAATTCGTCCGGCGCCCCTGTATCGTAAAATTTAACCTGAAAATCATTGCACCGGACCGTGAACGGCAGCTTTATGGGCAACCGTGTAGACGCATCAAACACGGTATCTGCGGATTGCCCTTCGTCCAGGCGCAAATTGGCCTTAAATCCTAATGCAGACCCAATCAGGGCACCGGCAAGCAGCATAAGCACGCTTGCATGGACCACGTAAACCCCAAGGCGGGACCACCGGCCTTTTTCCGCATACAAAAACACGCCTGTTTCATCTGTCTTTTCAACGACGTTGCCGACCCGTCCGGCAAGCACCTGTTTTGCTTGGCGCACAAAGCGGTCCATGGGAAGGAGACACTCAAACTGCTGTCTGTTTTTGGTTTTTTCAAACCGCCGGGGATTAACTGAAATGTTTTTAGGAAAAATAATTTTCCAGGTAACCGAAAGCCGATCAATGGAACAAACAACAATATTGACGCATAATACCACCATGAGCAGCAGAAACCACCAGGCCTGATACATCCTGTCCAGTTGGAGTACCTGGATCATATTGTATAGTCCTGGGCCGTAAAGCCTGATATAGGCCTCAGGACTTCCGTTCTGCAAAAGCACAGTCCCAATGATTGAGGTTACGGCTAAAAGCACCAGGGTATAAACAGTGAGTTTCACCGAGGCAAAAAACATCCAGATCTGATCGGCAAAGCTATCTTTTTGTTTCAAAACAATTCTTTCTCTCAAATTTGTAGGTTGGACCTGCGTTCAACCGTGGTCTGTACGGCCTGCCGGATCATGGGCATGCTGCCGAAAATAATCACCTGTTTCCGGGACCGCGTGATACCCGTATAAAGCAACTGCCGGGTAACAACCGGTGATATCTGTTCAGGGATAAGGATCAACACAGTGTCAAATTCCGATCCCTGGCTTTTATGGACGGTCACGGCAAAGCCAAGCTCACATTCGGGCAGATCAGACACCCTGAAATGCCTGGCACCTGATTGCCCTGAGTCACCTGATTTGCTTGATTTTCCCGGGGCAAACCAGGCCGTGGATATCCCGTTTTCTTCAAGGACCACACACGTATCACCGTTAAACAATGACCTTTTGTAATCATTACGCCGGACCATCAAAAGCGTTTTAAAAACAGGCCGATTTATAACATCTTTGCCTTTAGATCGTAATATTTTTTCACATAGATGATTAATTTGTAATGTTCCGCTGTTTCCTGAATTATGAGCGCACAGTATCCGAAAGCCGTCAAGGACAGCCATGGCCTGGTCACAAGATGCCGCATCCCAAAGCGGCGTGTACCCTTCCAGGATAGAAGATTCAAGGCGGGTCTGATATCCTTGATCTTCGTCGGTATCCACAAATACAAGATCAGGATAATTCGCTTTAAGGAGATCTGCCACAGTATCCGCATCACTGGCATTAACCGCTTTTGCAAGCTTTTCAATGCCGACTTTACCCCCGGATCTGAAATTAACATCCAAAAAAACACGGTAATCAGACAAAACATCAGCATGACACAGATCAAAAAACACGGCGCCGGCCTGAACCGGAGAAAGTTGATTCATATCACCGAGCATGACAATACGTGCATCAGGGCTGATGGCTTCAAAAAGTCTTGTCATTAGCGCCATGTCAATCATGGATGCTTCATCAATAATCACCAGGTCTGCCGCCAGGGGGTTCGCTGCATTGTGCCGGAACCCTGTTCCGTTTTTCACGGGTTTAAGCGCACTGTGAATGGTGGCCCCGTTTTTCAACCTGGCCGCGGCCTTGCCCGTGGGAGCCAAACAGATCACCCGAGGCGGTTTCAAGTCATTTTCATTGGCCCAGGTAATCAAAAGGGTTTGTATTATATCGGTAATATAGGTTTTTCCGGTACCCGGGCCGCCGGATACCATTATAAAACCGGAACAAAGGGCCTTTTTAACAGCCTGCTGCTGTCCAAAAGTCCTTTGGGTATCCCGGCTGTCAAAATATGATGCCGGCCTGTGGTCCACAAATTCATCATCAGGTCCGGAAATCCGGCTTTTAATCCGTGCTTTGATATTATCTGAAAGCCGGCATTGAAAATCATAGTACCGGGAAAGATAAAGATTGTTGTCACGGTCAAGGATCAAGGGATACTTGGCAATCCAGGAAGTCGTGTCAGTCTCTTTTTTCCCGCAATTTGAGACTTCCATACCCACCATGGCAGAATTTTCAAGGATATTGCACCAGGATTTGAGTTCAGGAAGCCGGATAAGTTCTTTTCCCTCGGACGATTCCAGGACACTACCGGCCAAACCTGTAAGATCCAGACAGATGCAGCCTTTGGAAAGCGCTCTGCAGGTCAAAGCTGCGGAGATAATCTCCAACGGTTCTGAATCGTTAAAGATATTGGCCATGGTTGTGGAAAAATAGTAGTCCAGATGAGAAAAAAATCCCGATTCATGGAGAACGTCAAGAGCATTGAAGGAAAAGTCACTCATACCTTTATGTTACCAGGAGGGATCAAAAATACGGTCTTAATTTTATTGTAGGCCATTTTTCGTAGGGGCAATCCCTCTGTGGTTGCCCTCGTTAGGGCAGGCACTGTGGCCTGCCCCTACAGCGGCGAACGTTAGAACCAATCCCCAAAATACGTTACGCAATGATATTATAAATGGACCCTTTTGAATCATCCCTGGGGACGAGCCTGCCCGATGGCGTGGAACGACGGTCAGGGTTTTTCCTTCGATCCTTCTTAAATGATAACGTGACAATCACACCGTCTCTGACGCTTTTCCTACGGTCATACGTCGACTTGCGCCTTTCTTTTTTACGATTTGAAACATTGGGCCGGTATTCACTGCCAAAGCTTTCCGACCTGTCTCCAGTGTTTATAATCTTATTTGTAACCGGTAGTATTTTATCTTCTGCAACCATAATAGCTCATCCATCTTTTTTTTAAAACTTTTTCTTTTAAAACTTTTTCTTTTAAAAATCATTCCTAACTACTCAGATACACATATCGGCAACGAATTTATATTTCTTTAATAAAATATAGTGCCTGAACGAAAACCTGGAAAATTTTCGCCCGCCTTGTAATCGGCAAAATTTACGGTTTTCGGTCGAGCGCTAATTAGTGCATAGCCCAAAACCCGTGGCTGACTGCTATACGACTCATTTTTTATTTTCACACTCATCCACATACCTGTGAATTCTTAAAAAGGGTATAAACAGGGCGTCTGTGGCTTCAAAATGTGTAATAAGCCAGTCCCGCAATTCCACAATATCCTCAATGGCCAGATTATCAACGTCTTCTGCGATTTCACGACGAAGGCCAATGGCCTTTTTGATAAACCGGCGATGGATCTTTGAATGGGTGTCAAGATCAGGATACCCTTTTCGGCCAAGAATTTTTTCCTCTTTTGAAAAAAAAATCTTACTGAAATCATTGATATCGGTAATCAAATTAGCCACATCCTTAGTGTCGCCCTTATTCGTCTTAATTTCAATGAGGGTATTAAACATATCCATAAGCTGCTTGCGGCATTCATCAAGTTCAGGCTCATCCACACTATATTTTTCATCCCATTCAATAATATTGGTCATGGGTCACTCTCCTTTGTTCTTTTTTTTGTTTTTCCCCAACCACAGGGTGGCCATCATACCGATGGATATCAGTACGGCAACAATTACGGCAAAGGTAATTCCATGCCGGCCGAACTGCGGGTAAATGACAAAAGGCACCAGATAGCCGTACAAAAAGGAATGCAGCATTCCGATGCCAACAATTCTGATTGCAATTTTTGTCACCCTAATCGCTCCAAAAGCCGCTGGTGAATATTTCCAAACCCGCCATTGGACATAACCAGAACAAGATCTTTGGGTTTGAGTTCCAAGGCAAGAAAGTCGATCACCTGGCCAGGGTCGTGGAAATGGTGGGCAGCCCTGCCCCTTTTGCAAATATCTTCGGTCAGACGTTCGGGGGAAAACCGCTCTTTTTCAGGAATATTCTTTTTAACCCCGGGAGAACAGATGCACACCAGGTCTGCCTGGTCAAAGCATGCCGGATAAGTCGCTTGGAAAATATTTCTCATGCTGGTATTGGTTCTTGGCTCAAATACGGCAACCAGGCGGCCCTGGGGATAAAACGGTTTGACTGCGGCAATGGTTTCTCTAACCGCTGTCGGATGATGGGCAAAATCGTCCATCACCGTAATACCGGCGACCTGCCCCCTTATTTCCTGACGTCTTTTAACACCGCTAAACGTTGAAAGCCCACGGGCAATGTCCGCGTCCTCGATCCCCAAGCTGCGGGCCGCGGCAATACAGGCCGTTGCATTGAGAAGGTTGTGCCGCCCGGGCAGATCCGTTTGTATATCCATATCCGTACCAGGGCCTGTGATGCGGGCAAGGGTGTGCAAACGACCCGTAACAGGATCCGGCTCACTGCTCAGGCGATGGTCATGCACCTGCCACATGGCGCTGGGTCCGTAAGTCTGAATTTCGGCACCTCCCGCCCGTTCCAGTACCTGCATCAGATTAACATTTTCCTTGCAGGCGATAATACGGCTTTTATCTTTGATCTTTGAAACCAGGGCATCAAACGCCCGGCAAACGTGATCCAGGTCATCAAAGATATCGGCATGGTCAAATTCAATGCCGGTCATGATGGTTATAAAAGGATCATAGTGCATGAACTTGGGCCCTTTATCAAAAAAAGCCGTATCATATTCATCCCCCTCTATCACCATATATTCTCCGTCACCAATCTTAAATGAGGCGTTATAATCCTTTAAAATCCCCCCGATCATAAATGAAGGGGAAAGACCGGCAGTGTCCAACAAATGTGCCATGATGGCAGAGGTGGTTGTCTTGCCATGGGTACCGGTGACAAGAATAATCTTCTTATCATCTGCAATAAAACGGTTCACAGCCTGGGGCATAGACATATAGGCAAGCCCCCGTTCCATTACGGCAACGGCTTCCGGGTTCTCACGTGTTACGGCATTGCCGATAATAACAAGATCCGGCACCCGGTTTGGATCGTCACTGATATTGGCCGGGTCAAATCCGGAAAAAAGCGTAATCCCGTTATCTTCAAGAAAATCGCTCATGGGCGGATAAACATTCTGGTCCGATCCTGTGACGGTATAACCCATTTTTTTAAGGATACAGGCCAACGTTCCCATGCCGGTACCACAGGCTGCAACCAGATGAATCCGCTTAATTGAATCAGTCATTAAATTTCTGCCATGACCTGCCGTGCGGCCTCCAGCGTGATTTCAATATCCTCGTCCGTATGGGCCGCAGAGATAAAACAGGCCTCAAACTGCGATGGCGCAAGATAGATACCTTTGGCCAGCATACCGCGGTAAAATTTTGCAAACCGGTCCAGATCACAGGTTTTGGCATCATCGAAATTGCGCACCGTTTGACCGGTAAAAAAGAACCCGGCCATGGAGCCGAAATGCCCGGCGGAAAAAGGAATGCCTGCGTCATCGGCTGCTGCTTGAAGACCGTTGATCAGCATATCTGCCCGCCGGTCCATGTCAGCGTAAAGTTGGTCATTCTCTAATTCTTTTAATGTGGCGACCCCCGCGGCCATGGCCAGAGGATTGCCTGACAACGTTCCGGCCTGGTAAATAGATCCCCCAGGGGCAATCTGCGACATGATTTCACGTTTTCCGCCATATGCACCCACGGGCAGTCCGCCACCGATAACTTTACCAAAACAGGTCAAATCCGGATCAATATAAAAATAGCCCTGGGCGCACGCCCTTCCCCCGACCCGGAATCCGGTCATAACCTCATCAAAAATCAGCAGGGTGCCATGGGTTGCAGTTTCCCGGCGTACTGCCTTTAAAAACAGGGGATCAGGCGCTACCATGCCCATATTCCCTGCCACAGGCTCAAGAATCACACAAGCAATCTCCTTGCCTTTTTCAGCCATGAGTTGCTCAAAAGCGTCAATGTCATTATATGGCAAAGACAACGTATTGCGGATCACATCAGCAGGAACACCCGGGCTTCCTGGGATGTTTAAGGTAGCGACACCGGAGCCGGCTGCCACAAGCAGGGTATCTGCATGGCCATGGTAACATCCGTCAAACTTGATAATAAGGTCCCGGCCTGTCACGCCCCTTGCCAGACGAATGGCACTCATGGTCGCTTCGGTGCCGGAGTTAACCATCCTGACCATATCCACGGACGCCACGGAATCCACAACAAGCTGGGCCAGTTCATTTTCACGTGCAGTCGGCGCACCAAAACTTGTGCCTGAATCCAACACTTTTTTCAAAGCATCAACCACAGACTTTGGACGGTGGCCAAGAATTAACGGCCCCCAGGACAGGACATAATCAATATACGCGTTGCCGTCAGCATCAAAAATCCTGGCGCCCTCTCCTTTTTCAATAAAAATGGGTTCTCCACCCACCGAACCGCAAGCCCTTACCGGAGAATTAACCCCGCCCGGTATCAAATTCCTGGCCGATGAAAATAAAGCGGCTGATTTCGTACGTTCCATATTTAATCCTTTATATATATTTGCAATATAGTATCACGGTTAATATTAATTAGTCTTGAAAGATGCAATATACCAAACTGAGTCGAAAGGGGTCAACTGCTTTGATTTTTGCCCGGCAATTCTAAATTGAAGGGATTGGTTCTAACGTCGGCCGCTGTAGGGGCAGACCACCGTGCCTGCCCTAACGAGGGCAACCACAGAGGGATTGCCCCTACGAAAAATGACTGATTTTTGCCCATAAAATTTGACCTCACGGAAAAAGACTTATATAAGATAGGGTCGAATTATGAACGATGAATATTACATGATGCTTGCCTTGGATGAGGCAAAAAAAGCCGAAAAACATGACGAGGTACCCGTTGGGGCCATCTTGGTGGACCCGGCCGGCAAGGTAATCGGACAGGGATATAACTGCCCGATATCTGAAAACGACCCCACAAGCCATGCTGAAATCAAGGCCATTCGTTCGGCCTGCAGGCACATAAATAACTATCGTCTGCCCGGGACAACGCTTTATGTGACCATAGAACCATGCATTATGTGCATGGGGGCAATAATCCATGCCAGAATCCAACGGCTGGTATTCGGGGCGCCGGATCCTAAATGGGGGGCTGCGGTCTCCCTTTACCAAATGGGATCGGATGTACGATTGAACCACCAACCTGAGATTATTCAGGGAATATGTGAAAAACAGACAAGACATATTATTAAAAGTTTTTTTGAGGAAAAAAGGAGACACCGTGACAAACACAGTTGTTGTGGGAACCCAGTGGGGTGATGAAGGAAAAGGAAAGATTGTCGATCTACTCAGCGAGCACGCTGATTATGTGGTCAGGTTCCAGGGTGGGAACAATGCAGGACACACCATGGTGGTCAACGGAAAAGAAATTATCAGCCACCTGATCCCCTCCGGGATACTTCAGCAGAAAAAATGCTTTATCGGCAACGGTGTGGTGGTTGATCCTTTTGTATTGCTGGATGAACTTGATTATCTGGCGGGCAACAATATTGATGTGTCCCCCAACATGCTGAAAATCAGTAATCGTGCCCACCTCATCATGCCCTATCACCAGGAAATCGACAAAGCCCGGGAAATAAAAAAAGGAAAGGATAAAATCGGCACCACCGGTCGCGGGATCGGCCCTTGCTATGAAGATAAGGCAACTCGCGTGGGTATCCGGTTCTGTGATCTTCTTGACTTTGATCTGTTCAAGGAAAAAGTTCAGACGGTTATGGCGGAAAAAAATTTCTACCTGAAAGAGTATTTCAAAACCGATCCCATGGACCCGGCACTTGTTATTGATCAGTTTGAAACGATCCGGGACAGGCTTCTTCCTTATATTTCAGATGTTTCCGTATCCCTTGACCAAGGCATCCGGCAGGGTATGCAGATTTTATTTGAAGGTGCCCAAGGCACACACCTTGACATTGAACACGGCACCTACCCCTTTGTCACCTCTTCCACAACGGTTTCAGCGAACGCGGCTAGCGGCTGCGGCGTGGGGCCTGGACAGCTCAATGAAATCATCGGCATTGTCAAGGCATACACCACCCGGGTGGGCGCAGGTCCCTTCCCAACGGAACTATTTGACGAAACAGGTGAAAAAATCCAGAAAACCGGGGCTGAATTCGGCGCCACCACCGGACGCAAACGGCGTTGTGGATGGCTGGACATGGTGGTATTAAAAAATGCCGTCCGCCTGAACAGCCTGACCGGACTTGCCATTACCAAACTTGATGTTCTGGATGACCTGGATGAGATTAAAATCTGCACAGGTTATAAATATTCGGAAAAAGTCATAACAGATTTCCCCGCCCAAATTGATGTCCTGGCAAACTGTACGCCTGTTTATGAAACACATCCCGGCTGGAAAGCGCAGACATCAAATATAACCAATTTTGAGGATCTGCCTGAAAAAGCCAAAGCCTATCTTGCACGGATAGAAGAATTGTCGGAAGTTAAAATTAAAATTGTATCCGTGGGACCGGGGCGTGAAGCCACAATCATCAAAGAAAATATTTTCTAAATTGACTTTCTCTTAATTCTGGTATATTAAGGGACGTCTTTTGTGTCGGGATGTGGCTCAGCCTGGTAGAGCACCTCGTTCGGGACGAGGGGGTCGGAGGTTCAAATCCTCTCATCCCGACCACAGACGGATAGAATCAAAATTCATACCCTTATCAGATCCTGCATTCATTGAAAATAACTCAGGGATACCTGCAGTAATTCTAAACATGAATATTTTTAGTTAAAAACTCGCACAAAGCCACCAAGACACAAAAATTTTTAATCGACTTTGTGTGCCTTCGTGACTTCGAGGCTTTGTGTGAGAATAAAATTAGAATTGATAGAAATCCTGATTTATTCTTATTCTTGGTCACAACAGCTCTTTACAGATACGCCATCAAGACGTATAGTCAATTCATGAACAAAGTCGTCCTAAATAAAAAAGCCCAAAAGCAGTTCAAAAAAATTCCGACCCATATCCAGGGTAAACTTCAGACTTGGATTGAATCAGTTGAGGCGTTTGGCATTGAAGAGATCAGACTAATCCCTGGATACCACGATGAACCATTGACAGGACAAAGAACCGGACAGCGGTCCATCCGTCTGTCCAGAGCGTACAGGGCTTTTTATGTAGAATATGATGACAAAATCATGATTGAAATAATAGAGGTGAACAAACATGACTACTGAAAAAAAATACGGCAGCGCAGAGCTGGCAAAAGAGTATGGGCCCTTGACTTTTGGCCGGGCACTCTGGTCCCACCGGAAATGCGAAGAGATCTCCCAAAAGGATTTTGCCAAAATGCTTGGTATCTCAGCGTCAAGCCTTTGTGACCTGGAGAAGGGAAGGAAGTTACCATCTGTTAACCGGGCAGCAAAAATTGCCAAGATCTTAAATGAGCCTGAAAAAATTTGGATTCGATTGGCCCTTCAAGATATGTTGAGAGAAGCGGATTTAAGATATGAAGTTTCAGTGGCATAACATTTCAAAATTATCAATGTCGAAGAACCGAGCCCCGGCCATTTTTATTGGCCTGATCTTGATGTTGATTTAGGGGTTGAATCAATTGAACACCCGGAGCGCTTTCCTTATCTTTTTAAATGGAATAGCGTTTCTTTAAATTCAGAAACCGCATAATTCATCTTCCATGATGGCAGCGTAGCCCAGTTGTTGGGTTTCGTTCCTCAACCCAACGGGCTGTTTATAACCAGTAGAGTAGAGGAGGGGCTGCGCTAAATCCGCTCAGCCTCTTCCCCCCTCGTCAAACCGGACATGCGGATTTCCCGCATCCGGCTTTCCCTTAGAATTCACCTTAGGCACACGTTGGTGAGCCATATGAACATACATCACAAGGATACCAGCCCCAGCCTCTTGAAATGCCGATAGTAACTGATTCCCTTAGGTGGCTTGTATGCTCTCTGACTTCTACGATGTAAATGTCTGATAAGACGCATCATCACAAATGAGTTTATTCCTCGAAATGATTTTCGGAGATATCCCAAACGGAAGTAATTTGACCATCCTATCAAATGCCTGTTTAGCTTTAGTATCAATTTCGGCAGGGGGGACATGGCTATGCTGTTTATTTAGCAAAGCTCTTATCTTTTCCCTTTCTGCATTCAGTGCTTTTTTTGACGGTCCAGGGTTCAGATATCTATGATTCCGGCCTCGCAGGTCCTTGTCATATCTGAATGTATATCCCAAAAAGTCAAAACTTTCGCCAGGGTTCTGCAGGTTTACAACTTTTGTCTTGGTTTGATTCAATTCCAACCCAAGCCAGGATTCTATCTTTAACTCTGTGAATTCCCTTAAACGTTGTCCCTGATATCGAGCCATAATGACAAGTCGAGTAGCCCGAGGGAACCACCCCCTCAGGCCCTCACAGAACCGGACGTGAACGTCTCCGCTCATCCGGCTCCTATTGACCAGCCTATGCATAGAGTAGTCTCCAATGGGCAAACAAATTTGGCTGTCTTCGTGCAATTCGAGCCAGCCACTGACTTGCCCTTCGTCGATGTCCCCTAAAACGTTTGTATTTCCTTGTTGCCCAAATCACCAACCGGCGATCCAGGCACCTTAAGGCCGGGTAGAGTGCAGATTTATAAAACCTGCCATAGTAGTTAATCCAACCTTGAATGACAGGATTGAACATGTGGGCTAAATCTTCCAGGCTCTTGTCACTGCGCCTGGGCCAATTCCACTTTCGTGAGGTTTGCCGAATTGCTTTTGCTGCTTTATTGCTGACAGCAGGAGAAAAATTAATGAAGAATTTTCCCCATCGGTTCTTTGATTTCCGAGCACGAAATGTATAACCCAGAAAATCAAAACTTGTCAGGGCATAATCCTTTTGCCGGTCTGTATCCTTGCAGTAGACTATTTTCGTCTTCTCCGGATGTAATTCCAGTCCCACATTCTCCATTCGCTCATTCAGCTTTCTAAGCAAATATTCAGTCTGGGCAAGGCTTTTACAATGACACACTGCATCATCCGCATAACGCTCAAACGGTATGGTCGGGCACTGCCTTTCCATCCAGTTGTCAAATGCATAATGCAAAAAGAGATTGGCCAGCAAGGGACTGATAACACCTCCTTGCGGGGTTCCCTTCTTTGGATAGAATAGTGTGTGGTCTGTCATCATCACAGGGGCTTTCAGCCACCGTTCTATATACAGATGCACCCATCTGTCATCCGTGTGATACCGAACTGCTTTCATCAAAAGATCATGGTCAATATTATCGAAAAATCCTTTAATATCAAGATCCAATACCCAGTCATATTTCCAGCAATTCTCCCGGGCTTTCCCAACTGCATCCAAAGCAGATTTCTCCGGTCGATAGCCATACGAATCCGGATGAAAATGTTTTTCCAATTCCGGCTCCAATTGCTGTTTGACTATCTGCTGAGCGATTCTGTCCGACACTGTCGGTATTCCCAACGGCCTCATTCGACCGTCTCCCTTGGGTATTTCCACCCTCATTACCGGAGGAGGGAAATAACTGCCGGAGGACATCCGATTCCAGAGCTTGTAAAGATTGTCCTTTAAGTTAGACTCAAACTCTTCGATTGACTGTCCGTCTACACCGGCAGCCCCTTTGTTGGCTTTAAACCGTTCATATGCCTCCATAACCTCAAGTTTAGGAATACAAAACGGCTTTGCTTGGTTCAATCCAATCCTCCTGTTTCCAGTTGTTTTCTTTACTTCAAGCTGGTCAATGCTTCCCCTTCGCTCCAATTCCATTACAGAATCTTCATCACTACTACGGGTCGCTCCGCCCCTGTGCCCTGCATCGGTACTCTCATACTTACGGGTCCTCCGCTTGTATTTCTCCCTTAGCATCAGGGCGACAGGTTCCCACGTTCCACACAAAAGCCTGTCCCAAGTTCACGCCACCTTTATGCCGGAGGCCGCCCGGCCAGTAAACAGGTAACCGCCGAACTTATCCCGGGTTAACGACTACCCCCCGGTTTTGACTGAGAGCAATCACAAAAATTCATGGAAAAAATGAAGATAATTTGCAAGATATGCAAGGTCTGAGGCAGAAGTTCCCTCTTTTATCTCGCAAATAATCAATGGAAACTCCTGCCTCCTCGCCCAATAACAGGGCAGGAGATATGCTATCAGAAGTATTAAAAAACGAAAGCCTTTTTCGGAATCTATACAAAATAGATCTGGCAACAGCTGAACAGTATCGGCAAATGAAGTGCCCTCACTGCCAAGGGCCGCTGTATTATGCAAATTACCCACGAAAGCCCAGAGGAGAACCTGACGGGGTATCTGAGAAGTATTTTCTACAATTTAGCTTATGCTGTGGGGCACAGGGATGCCGACGTCGATTAATTCCTCCAACCTGCCGTTTTCTTGGTAAAAAAATATACTGGTATGCTGCAATTATTACAATTGTATCGGACTGGCAGAACGCGGCCAACGGAATTACGATTTCCAAGTTTGCTGAAAAAGCCGGGATTTCCCGTAACACGCTTAAACGCTGGATCAATTGGTTTAAAGAGATATTTCCAGCAAGCCCTGAATGGAAAAAAATCCGAGGCAGAGTCTCTTCAGACATAAAAAATGACACCCTGCCCGGCAGTCTGCTCCACTCTTTTCGACGCCAATACCCATCCGTCAAAACGGCGGTGAAACGCTGCTTATCCTTTTTATCCCAAGGCAGTGAAATGTCACTGAAAACAAGGGATGGGTAATTTCACGCAGAAGATGGGCCTGGCCCTGAGAAATTAACTGTTCTATCAATTATGCCGGGATTTTGATCAGCATTTTGCTGAGGATTTTAACTCAAAATTGAAAGGACCCGGCCTATGAACAGTAAAATTCAAAGCCCGGTTGATAAATGGGCTTTATTCCGCTTTTCCGTTGTTGGCAGTTTGCTTGCAAATCCACCGGCGAAGGGAGAACTGCGCAAAGAATTGGAGCGGCTCTCCAGGAAGATTTACATCCACCCCATCACAAATGAATCAACTGTTTTTCATTTTTCAACCATTGAAGCCTGGTATTACAAAGCCAAAAATGCCCAGGACCCTATTGTTGCCCTGGGCAGAAAAATTCGTTCAGACTACGGGGGATCAATTGTATTCACCCCGGAACTGATCCGGATGCTAGGCAGACAATACCGAACCTATCCAAACTGGAGCTATAAGCTGCATGCCGATAATTTTGCAGCAGAACTTCAGGAGAAAAAGGAGTCAGTCGCCATCCCTTCCTACGCCAGTGTCAGGAGACGTATGGTAGAAAAGGGATGGGCCAGGAAACCATCGGCAAAGAAAAAGCAGACAGCGGGTATGAAGACGGCTGCACAGCGGTTTGAAAATCATGAAATCCGTAGCTATGAGGCAGAATATGTGCACGGCCTGTGGCACCTGGATTTTCATGAAGGCAGTCTGCGGGTGGTAGACAACAACGGCAACTGGTACACACCTAAAGCCCTATGTATCCTTGACGACCATTCCCGTCTGTGTTGCCACATCCAATGGTATTTGGGTGAAACAACCCAGGATTTAATCCATGGTTTGACCCAGGCATTTTTTAAGCGGGGACTGCCCAGGGCATTAATGACAGACAACGGCGCTGCCATGACTTCCCATGAATTTTGTAACGGTCTTAAAAAGACTGGGATACTCCATGAAACGACATTACCCTACAGCCCATATCAAAACGGTAAACAGGAGGCCTTCTGGGGTACCCTTGAAGGCCGTTTGATGGCCATGTTGGGCCGGGTAAACCCTTTAACCCTGGCTTATCTTAATGACAGCAGTCAGGCCTGGGTTGAAATGGAGTATAACAAAAATAAGCATCGTGATATCGGTATGCCACCAATCAAATGCTTGCTGGAAGGCAAAGACGTTGCCCGTCCGGCACCGGATGATGAACACATGCGGTTCGCCTTTACAGTCTGCGAATCCAGAAAGCAAAGGAAGTCTGACGGTACCGTGTCCATCAACGGCGTCAGGTTTGAAATTCCTTCCCGGTTTCATCACATGCTGCAATTGCATGTATGCTTTACCAATTGGGATAAAACCCAAAAACGCAGTTTTAAGCCTATTTTTTTTGCACAGTTTTTGGACCCATCACGAAAAAACAGTTAATATCTTGGACATTGTTGGGATCATGAAAATAAGCCTCAAACTCATCGTCCCCAGATCCCGACTCTTCAATTCCTGCCAATGCCTGAATGCCTCTCATTGTAATGGAAATAACAGATGCTCTCGTGTTCATGATATTGGCAATAGCCTCCACCTTCTATAGGAAGTATCACAGCAAATCCAAGTTTTTAAAGGGGGCTGAATCGTTGCCACAAAAGCGGCAATGTTCAAGGGATTATTTTAGCTTTGAGTCTATCATATGTCATTCAATCATCTCCAATTTTTCATTCAGATTGGAAACCAGCATAACAAAATGATGTCATTAATGTAATATTTTTACTTGCAAAAAAACAATTTCATGTTGTAGATTCAAATTCTTAAACTTAAACATGGTGGTGCTATGAGTAATATTTCGAAATTAAAAAAAGTAGGCTTTCCTGGAAAAATAAAGCTGTTGATCGCAACAAGACCATTCGGTACCAGACAGCTGAGCTGAAACGTATTAAGGCGGAACGAGAAAAATACAAATCTGAACTTCGGCAAGCTCAAAAGGCCATTGAACGTAAAAAAAAATCATCCCGATCAATAGTAAGGAAGATTTGATTTTTATCTCTTTACGTCTGTTTTTGGTCGGACACGTTGGATTCAGGGCAATATGCCAGAGTGTTGGGCATTTTGCAGACGTGTCTTGGGATCACCAAAGTACCAGCCCCTCAAACAATTATTAATTGGGTTACCAGATACTCATTATCAAAAATCTGGAACTATAATGGCCTTCCTTCTGTTTGTTTTGATAGTAATAAGCTTGTAAATGGCAGCATTTGGATAATAGATACCTCCATAGCATTAGGCGCCGGTAAAATTTTTTCTGTGCTGGAACTCAAAATTGATCATTATAAAAACAAAGATTGTGCCCCTACTCTGGAAGATATTAATTGTGTTGCAATTTCGGTGGCTAAATCATGGACAGGAGACAAAATTTTTTACAGCAAGTCATTCTGGGTAAACCTGCTGCCTATTTGAAAGACGGCTGGATTTGAAGAAAGGTATCAGACTTCTTGAGAACAGGGGTTTTTCAAGTTTTTCCATTGATGATCCCATGTTTGCCAATTTATTAAAAAATGAGTATTCAAAACATCCTTCATATGACGGATTTATCTCTGGTGGGCAAAGCCTCAAAAAAATTTAAGCAGACAGTCCTTGGTTTTGCCCCTCCAAAAGTTTCTACACTCGGTTCATGAATATTCATCGAATGGTGACATGGGCAGAAAAGGTGTTCAACACTCTCCCTCTGGCCGGGAACCAAAGGGGTCTATCATCACAAAACTTAGAGATTGTTTTGGTAACCTTCCTGAGTCTAAGCAGTTTATCAAACGATTCCTCCGTGATACACGTCCGCTTTTAGTGTTGAAACTTCTCAAAGGTGCCGGTTTGAATATGGATGAATACAAACCATGGAAACTTTAAAGACGATCCCTTGAGATCTCCGGTGCGTATGGGTTTTATTATCTGGATGGAGAAACAATTGACGGTAAATAGTGCATTGGGTATGGGCAATATAGGGTTACCTATTTCTTCTGATAATATTGAATCTTTGTTTGGTCTTGGCAAAAGCCATGGTACTGGAGAAATAAGAGATGCGAACCGAATAGCACTTCGTTTACCAGCTTTCTGTGGGCCTGTTAACAGAGAATCCGCTCGGATGATAATGGATGTCACTGTAAAAGAACAACAGGAGATTGAAAGTAAACTTTTATCCTTAACCCGGCAACGTCGAAATTTTTTACCAAACCCTGGAAGCTTGAACGACAGCTTGATTACAGAATCTGATGGTTATTTATCTATTATGCCGGTGCCAAAAAACAAAGAAAATACCAATAAAATTGTTGATATTAAAGATAGTTACGATAACGTATCTGGACCCATTAATGAAGTGGCTTGATAATCCTTTGCGTGATTGCATTCAAGTATTATTCTTGATTGTTACCAGACTCTTATGCTTTATTTGCCATTGATTTGATGGATGACCATTGATTACATTTTGATGGAAGTTGTTGTGGAAAGAAAATATGGTGTTTTGGACACCCCAGGGATAAAACCATGGCCTGGCTTATGGACCCCAAAACAGGAAAAAAGATCGCTCCCATCTATCCCCAGGACAAAATCAAGAATGCGTCCGGAAAACGAAAGATCAAATCCAGACCCAAGCAAATCATTGTACCTGATGAGCCATTGAATGAATCCGAACCTGCTTTATTGAGAAGATTGATGGCTGAGTATGCCCAAAGCGGTATGCCCCCGGCCTACTTGCCCAAAGGAGAATCATGAACGACAAACAACTTTTGGCTTATTACGGCCTTAAATGGAATCCGTTTTTACCCAGCATTCCGGTGGAAGCCTTATGGCATCCACCCACGATGAACAGCTTTATTTTTCGTCTTGAAAATATGACCATGAACGGTGGGTTTGCTCTGATCAGCGGTGAACCGGGCTTGGGCAAATCCAAAACACTGCAGCTTATTGCCCATAAATTCGGCAAACTTGACGAGGTTGTTGTCGGGGTAATGGAACGTCCCCAAAGCAGTGTCGGTGATTTCTACCGGGAAATGGGTGTGTTGTTCGGTGTCAATCTAAGTCCTGCCAACCGCTACGGCGGATTCAAGGACCTTCGTGAACGCTGGAAAAATCATGTAAAAACGACCTTGTTCCGGCCCATCCTTATTATAGACGAAGCCCAGGAGATGCTGACCGGCTGTTTAAACGAGCTGCGTCTGTTAAACAGCACGGATTTTGACTCCCAAAATCTGCTGACCACTGTGTTGTGTGGAGATACCCGTCTGCCGGAACGATTCAGAACAAGGGCGTTGATGTCTCTGGGAAGCCGGATGCAGTTCCGGATGAAGCTGGACCCTTATATCAGGGAGGATCTGATGAACTATATGGATCATTGCCTGAACACTACCGGCGCACCACATTTGATGACCAAAACGTTGATCAAAACCCTCGTGGACCATTGTGCCGGTAATTTACGGGTTCTGAACAATATGGCCTGTGAAATGTTGACCGCCGGTATCGAAAAAGAACTCAGCCAACTGGATGAAAAACTTTTCATTGAAATTTTTTCCAGACAACCACCCAGCAAAAAAACATAGGAGAATAATATGAGCCGTTTTGATGATCCTGACATGTTATTTGAGGAAATAAATATAGAATTACAATGCTTTATCCTTGAGATGCTTCAAGCAGGGCTTGAAAATTTAAGTAAAGAATATCAGCTGTTCAGACAATTCCAAAAAAGAAAGTCAGAGGATGGTTCTGTGGGCTGCGATGAGCAGTTATAAACTCTATATGCCCGGATTTCTAAATCCGGGCACATCAATCCATGGAAAGAATCTTATGGAAAATCTGTAATTATTTTAGCCATCGCTTCAGCCTGGCTGTCCTTGATGAATCAACAGGAAAATGGCCGGTCGTACCTTCCCCTAAAAATATCCCCTATCTTAAAGCCGAAAATGCAAGCGGCAGACACATCCTGATTAAACCGGATTCTGCGATCCAGCCTTATTACTTTCTTGCAGACGATTTAGACAGCGCCCTGCTCACCCGGCAGCACCAATTAAAACCTGGAGTTTTTAAACCCGGCAGAATGATCATAGAAACTTCGCCCGGCAATTATCAGGTATGGATTCATAGTTCCCGTCCCCTTGATCTTGCGGAAAAACGGTATTAGCTGGGGAAATTACACAGCGACCCCGGTGCAGACCCTAAAAACAGATGGGGCAGATGCCCTGGGTTCAGGAACAGAAAGGCAAAACACAAAACGCCTTCAGGGCAGTATCCATTGGCAAAACTGATATGGGTTGATTGGAAAAGCCAGGCGAATATCCCTGAAATTGATTTATCCTCTTGCTCTCAAAGGGCTTTTTCCCATCAACCCCAGGGGGGAGTGTGTCATAAAAACAATATTACCCGGTCCCTTTATAATAGAGGTAACGAATCCGCTACCGATTTTGCATATGCTTTGGCTCTTTATAGAAGAGGATTTACCCGAATGGAAGTTTACAATTGCATTTTACAGGAAAGGCAAGATTGGACCAATCATGCAAGTGAACGAAAGAAAGAACAGTATCTGACCAGGACATTACTGAAAGCTGAGAAAATTATCGGTTAAGACTTGGGTCTGCTGGCTTCAGGTTGCAACCCTTATTTATCCTGAATGTCTGTCCATTGATTACCGTGATTGCTCTCATTTTGACCTCATCCCTACGCTTTCGACACTTCAATAGTGATTCACTTGCGTTCGTCTCCTTGGAACCTACCTGACAAGATCTTGTCCTGCCTTTTCCGTAACGCTCACCACCCCGGCTCTTAACCGGCGCAGCTTACGGTGGTTTGAAGCCTCCACCTGCATGGCGGCTTCGAGGGGCCTTCCCTCATCTTTTGTGCAGCACGGCTGCACTGTTTATTGCAACAGTGTCTGCCTTCGTGGCACACGGTCATCAGCGTATCTGATTATGCGAGCGTTGGCCCAGTTTGCAGGACCTGAGGAAAAGTTGAACACCTTGTCAAACCAATGTAAGTATATGTTTGCAAGGAGTGGAGAGCAGACTCCCCCTTGAGGGGTTCCCTTTTTATTACGGGTTACCTTCGTCCTACCTTTTCCATCCGTATCTATTACCGGGGCTTTCAGCCACATTCGTATCAGCTTCAATACTGACCGGTCAGTGATACGCATCTGCAAGCATTTCATCAAGTTATCATGGGGAATTGAGTCAAAGTATCCCGCCAGGTCCGCATCATAAACAGCTTTACGTCCTTGTTTTAGATTCTTGTGAATCTCTTTTAGCGCATCATGGGCTGATCGGCCGGGACGAAACCCGTACGAACAATCCAAGAAATCTGCTTCAAAGATGGGTTCAAGGATTAATAGCGCCGCCATTTGTGTAACCCTGTCCCGGATGGTCGGTATTCCCAGAGGGCGTTGCCTGCCATCAGGTTTCGGTATATTGACCCTGCGTACTGCATAGCGAATCCACAAAGCCATCAGACCCTTCAGGGCTCTTTTCAATGTCATCAAATGAGACTCCGTCTATTCCCGGTGCACCACCTTTTGCCTTGGATATTGCATAAGCACAAGCTATTATATCTTTCCGAAAGATCCGATCATATAGAACATAAAATCGAAACTTTGGTTCCTCCTTAGCCTTTTGGTAAAGTTTCTGTCTCAAAGAAGAAAGTTTCACCGGTATTTTGACACCCTTGTGTCCGGCATGAAGCCAGAACTCTTCAGCTTCCCAAAATTCCAGTTGTTCCGTAACGGGACGTTTATCCAAGCGGCTTTCCTCCTTTCTTACTCCACATTTCTAAGGCAAGGCCCCTTTGCTCCACAGGCATTACCCTGCTTCCTCACTACTATGGGCCTCTCCGACTCCCATTCAAACAAACCATGTGGTTATTGATTCCCACACAGTTCCGGTTTGACCTATTCGAATGGGTCTCCCAGGTTCCTCTGTACATCTTTCTGCGCGCGCTCTCCCCTATCACCCCGGAGTGCCCTGTGGCTGCAAATGCTCATTTCTTCACCACAGGTGACAGGCTTCATCATTTCCGGCAGCTTGACCACACTCATTTGGTGTAAGGAGGCCGAATCGGGTTCACTTTCGTTAGGGCTCACGCATTCATGGTCCGAAGTGTTACCTCCTTCGCTTTCAAAAAAAAAACACCCCGCTTCTTGCTTTAGGTTACCCACCAGCAAGGGAGCGCCATTATATAGCGAACGAGCAATTACTATAGCTGGCTCCTTTCATCCGGCAAGATGTACCAGGCTTATCCTGGCGCACCGGAAAGCACTGAAAGTTAGAGCGCAACGCGCTCAATCTGTACTCTTCGATGACTGCATAAACTGCTTCCAGGAACCCGTAGCCGGCATTACGAATCACATAAGTCTATTCTTCAAAAATCAAACTCATTTCCGTGTTCTTCCGTGTTTTCCGTGGTTCAGAATTGGTCTTCCCCCTGGTCGGAGTGACACCTGCTTACCGCAGGCTGGATTTGCCCGCCATGCCGGGCAAACAAAAAAGCGGGCCGGTTTTCACCGGCCCGCTTTATAAACTCAGGCAGTATTGACTAAATTAAAATTGGTAAAACTAAATTAGAAGTTGATCTGCCATTTAGCGCCGAAATAAGTGGTTTCACTCTCACTATTACCTTGCGCGTTGTCCATGTAATCAACAACACCTACTTCAGGAACTACATGGACGCCTGGAGCCAAGGTGACGGGGAACTGAATGTAGTAAGCTTGGACTTCGTCTTCTTCAGATCCGGACATATCGAATTCAGTCTGCTGGTAACCATAACCAAGTTCTACACCAAA
Source organism: uncultured Desulfobacter sp. (assembly GCF_963666695.1). GTDB lineage: Bacteria > Desulfobacterota > Desulfobacteria > Desulfobacterales > Desulfobacteraceae > Desulfobacter. The sequence continues at coordinate 4,823,973 of NZ_OY762947.1, read as the reverse complement.
CATGTCATTAAAGGCAAAAGCAACGGTTACACGGAAACCCATGGCGTCGTTATCAATGACTTTGCCATCATCAATAGCAGCGTACCCTGATCCAAGAGCAATACTACTTACGTCAATTTTGTAAATGTTACCAACGTTGGTACCGCCGTTAACCTGACCGGTAATTTTGAAAGCGCCGAAGGTAGCAGCAACATCAAGACCAAGGCCCCAGGAAGTTACATCATCATCAACGGTTCCGTTATCAACATCAAAAGTCTGATAACCACCAGCCAGGGTGAATACCAAGTTGTCCCAAGTGAGGGCATACTGAGCCTGAATCATAGGAATAACAACATCAACAGCAGCATCGATTTCGTCTATTGCGTCAAGGGCACCATAATATTTAGTGTTATTTTCAACAAAAGCAATCTGGAGACCGCCGAAAGTCAGCTTAATCTGAGCTTTACGGAGGTTACCATTAACATTACCCCATCCATCAAGTGCGTTATCATTATTGACGACCTGATTTGAACCAGGCAGATACATGGGCGTATAATCCTGACCAACGAGCAGTTTGCCTACGCCAAAGTTCCATTCGCCGTAAAGCAGACGGATGTTGGCACTCCCACCGGAAGCGCCGTATTCAAAACGGCCGGTCAGTTCGTCGGAAACTTTAACCTTGGCGCCAATACGGGCATTGCTTTGAAGTTGTTGATCATACTGAACATCATCCAAATAATCATCAACATCATCCCACTCATCAACACCATCAGCATCGGTATCAGACCAGAACGTAGATACACGAGCAGACCCATAGAAGTTCCATTCAGCTGCATACGCAGAGCCTGCCATGAGAGCAAGTGCAGCAATAGCTACAATAATTTTTTTCATCTTTTTCTCCTTTTAAAATTTGATTACTGCCTGAAATTTTAGTACCCTGCCTTCCTTTTAAAACAAGATACCAAATTAGTGAATCTAACACATCTATTTTAATATTAATGCGTTTGTCAATTGTTTTTTTCAGTCATTAGAATTTTATTCTCGCACAAAATAAAATTTTTGTCTCTTTGTGCAAATTTAGGAATTGGTTCTAACGTCCGCCACTGTAGGGGCAGGCCACATTGCTTGCCCTAACAAGGGCAACCACAGCAGGATTGCCCCTACGAAAAATGGCCTACATTAGAATCAAGCCCTCTTTCAGACCCTGCCGTTACCAGCAATGCCCTTGCAATTCGGATTGTTCTCCCCCTGGTCGGGGTGACGCCTGCTTATCGCAGGCCGGTTTTGCCCGCCATGCCGGGCAAACAAAAAAGCGGACCGGTTTTCACCGGCCCGCTTTATAAACTCAGGCAGTATTGACTAAATTAAATTTGGTAAAACTAAATTAGAAGTTGATCTGCCATTTAGCGCCGAAATAGGTGGTTTCACTCTCACTATTACCTTGCGCGTTGTCCATGTAATCAACAACACCTACTTCAGGAACTACATGGACGCCTGGAGCCAAGGTGATGGGGAACTGAATGTAGTAAGATTGGACTTCGTCTTCTTCAGATCCGGACATATCGAATTCAGTCTGCTGGTAACCATAACCAAGTTCTACACCAAACATGTCATTAAAGGCATAAGCAACGGCTACACGGAAACCCATGGCGTCGTTATCAATGACTTTGCCATCATCAATAGCAGCGTACCCTGATCCAAGAGCAATACTACTTACGTCAATATTGTAAATGTTACCAACGTTGGTACCGCCGTTAACCTGACCGGTAATGCTGAAAGCGCCGAAGGTAGCAGCAACATCAAGACCAAGACCCCAGGAAGTTACATCATCATCAACGGTTCCGTTATCAACATCAAAAGTCTGATAACCACCAGCCAGAGTGAATACCAAGTTGTCCCAAGTGAGGGCATACTGAGCCTGAATCATAGGAATAACAACATCAACAGCAGCATCGATTTCGTCTATTGCGTCAAGGGCACCATAATAATTAGTGTTATTTTCAACAAAAGCAATCTGGAAACCGCCGAAAGTCAGCTTAATCTGAGCCTGACGGCTACCGTCAATTTCGCCCCATCCTGAAAGTGCGGCATCATTATCAACTACCTGATTTGAACCAGTCAGATACATGGGTACATAATCCTTACCAACGAGCAGTTTGCCCGCACCAAAATCCCATTCGCCGTAAAGCAGACGGACGTTGGCACTCCCACCGGAAGCGCCGTATTCAAAACGGCCTGTCAGTTCGTCGGAAACTTTAACCTTGGCGCCAATACGTGCATTGGTTTGAAGTTGTTGATCATACTGAACGTCATCCAAATAATCATCAACGTCATCCCAATCATCAACACCATCAGCATCGGTATCAGACCAGAACGTAGATACACGAGCAGACCCATAGAAGTTCCAGTCGGCTGCATACGCAGAGCCTGCCATCAGAGCAAGTGCTGCAACAGCTACAATAATTTTTTTCATCTTTTTCTCCTTTTAAAATTTATTACTGCCTGAATCTTCAGCACCCTGCCTTCCTTTTAAAAACAGGATACCAAATTAGTTTCCTAAGTAATGTTATTTTAATGCGTTTGTCAATTATTTTTTTCCGGTAATTCTATTTTTATTCTCGCACAAAGCCACAAAGTTACAAAGATTTTATGGTCCTTTGTGGCTTTGTGTCTTTGTGCGAGTTTTTCAATGTGCCACGGATTATTTCAACTTATAAGAAATAATATTCGACGCCTTATCCTTGGCAAGGATGGCGACTTTAGACCGGGTTACAACGGAAATCAGCAGTTCTTCTGTTCCGTCATTATCTATATCGGCAATACTAAAATCAGAAACCCAGCCCTGCAAAGGTACGGTCTGGAATACCGGGGCAAGGGCGATACCGTTCCAGGACATGACTTCAACAAGCCCCTCCTTGAACCGTTTAATCCGCCCAAGGGAACCGGCGCCAAACTCATTATTTGTAATCAAAAAAACCTTCTTTTTCTGATCCTCTCCCACGGGATGAAATTTGATTCTGGGATTTAAATACTCGCGTTCCCGGACAGTTTGATCGGCAGTCGGTTCCCCTGTAATCCAATAATTATTGGTCTTCCCGTATTTTTCCGTACTTTCCCATTCATCTGACCCGGCATCGTTGATAAGCACCAGCCGATGATGCTGGTTAATGCTTAAAAATTCATGACCACTGTCCTCCCGGACCGGTCCCCAGGCCAGGGAAAGCACGGATGTGCCCTTGGGTACACGGATGGCTTTTTCCTCCTGATAGGTGTCATTGGTCGGCGTCATGGTGTAAATTTTTCCGACATACGGGCCTCTGCCTTTATCCTGGGCATAGAGCACGGGATTGCCGTCCAAAGAATCAATCACGCGAAAATAGTAGGACAGGCCGTCCTGAAGCGTTGCGTAGGATGAACCATTATATTCCACCACAAAAGAAGAAAGGGTTTCCCGGTTGATTGTCATGGCCGTGACAAAAATCTCCGGATATCCGTTGCCGTTGATATCCGCCACATCCAGCGCGATAATTCTTAAATAGGATTTGTAATCCAGCTGGATTTCCTTGGTGAGCAGATTACCCTCAAGATGGTATATTTGAAGTGCGGAATCCGTTGCCGTAACAATCTGAAGACGGCCGTCTTTGTTCAGGTCGCCGGTGGCCATGGCCCGGATCACTTCCTCCATTTTAAGATGGGTGGTGAATCCCTGGCTTGCCTGCATGGCCATCATGCCGCCGCCATATAGGCCGGGGCCGCCCGAATACTGCAGCCCCCCAAGGGTCGGATTTTGTTCCTGGGGCCGGGCATACATCTTGTTGTCAATATTGCGGTTGAACATCCTCATGTTGATATCACCGGCAAAAGAGTTCACCAGGGGAATAACATCGCCCATGGTATTGCTCTGCTCAAAAAAAGCAACTGTATCCTTTTTCCCTGAAACATCCACCATAGAGGCATCTAAACTGATGCTTTCCCCATAATGGGTAAGGCTGCCGAAAAGGACGTAATCCACACCCATCTGCGCGCCTAAATCCCGGGCAACCCCTTCATTGAAAGCGCCTTTAACAAGCCCGCTTGCCTTTGCCCCGGCCAGGGCTTTGTCAACGGTTTCCCGATCCAGAACATCCACTTTTCCGGCATCGGAAAGCCTTGAGGAAAGCATTGAGAACAATCCGTTCTGCAGGAAACCAAGATCCTGGGACGAATTCATTTCAAAGGGGAAGACAGCCACGGTTTTTGCGTCACTGCACAATCCTGTGCCGGCTGTTGCCCAGAAAGCAAAAAAAGTTAAAACAGCAAGCACTGTTTTGAAAGCAAAAAATGTTTGCGTGAATTTTCGCATGGATTTTTCTTACACTCCTATCAGATTAAACATGACGCCGAAACTAATGGCATACAGTTAAGATGATTCTAATTAAAACCATGAAGAGCATGAAGGAAATGAAGATTGATTTTCCGGTATATATTCTTCATGCGCTTGATGTCCTTCATGGTAAAATAAAATACTCAATGCTCAATTTTATGACATTGATGCCGCACCTTAGAGAGAGATTTATATCCCATCCCCTGGTATCACACAAGTCTTTTGAACAGCTTTTCAAGAGTGCGGGCATCAAAGGACACAAAAACGGGACGCCCATGGGGGCAGTGCATGGGATTTTCACATGTAAACAACTGTTCCACAAGCGCTGTCATTTCTTTTAGTGACATGGACTGTCCGCCCCGCACGGACCGGTGGCAGGCCATGGTGGCCAGGGCGTCTTCAAGCCAGTCATCCTTGATGCCAGTGCCGTTGGCCAGGCTGATTTTTTCCACCATTTCCACTACCATGGGCCCCACCTGCTTTTCTTCCACCAGCACAGGTACGGCTTTTATTACAAATGATGTTCCGCCAAAGGGTTCAACGCGAATGCCCAGATCAGCCAAATCCGCCATGATGGATTCAAGGATCAACGCTTCCTTGTGGCTCAATTCCAGCACTTCGGGAACCGCCAGGGACTGGCTTTGGACATCCATACGCTTGTGACGGTTTAACAACTGCTCAAAGACGATGCGCTCGTGGGCGGCATGTTGGTCCACCAGTATCAGGTGGTTCTCCTTTTCCACCACAATATAAATATTGAGCACCTGGCCGATGACCCTAAACCCGGACTGCGTTGCCCGAAACGGTTCCGGTACCGAAAGGGGCGTTGTGATACCCTGATCTGACGATTGATTTTGAAGGTCAGATAAAGGGGCCTGGGCGGGCAGTTTTGTTTCCGGTACCGGTGTCCAGGATTTTTCCCGGGGTTCAGCAGCCTGAAAGGATTCAGGGGGTGAATCAAACGCGTCGTACACAGGTGGCGACTGCGGGGTAGAAACGCTTTCAAACAAGTCCGGCGTCATTTTTTTTTCTGTTTCCGGCAGGAATGCGGACTTGAGAGCCGCCTGGACGGGTGTTGGGGATTCTTTTTTTTCAGCCATAACAGCCTTGGCATAGGACAATTCATCATCCTGACCACGGAACAAGGCGTTTGCCACGGCAAGGGATAAGGCTTTATATACAGGGCCGGGGGTAATAAATTTAATTTCACGTTTAGTCGGGTGCACGTTTACGTCCACCTGGTCGCAGGGCAGGTCCACACACACCGCCCCCACAGGATACCGCCCCTTCATGATTCTGCCCCGGTACCCTTGGAACATGGCGGAGATCAACCCTCTGTCATACACAAGGCGCCGGTTGACAAACAGAAAAATCCGGTTGGCCGTACTGCGGGTAACACCGGGATTGGCACACACCCCGCGGATAGATAATCCCGGCAAACGGCTGTCTGCGTCTTCATTCGTTTGCGGCCACTGCATTTCGTACAGCTGGTCCGCCACCTCTTTACCCAACACCATCTGGGCCCGCTGGAAAAGGGTCTGGCCCGGGGGATAGCTTTTTACGGATCTGCGATTCACCAGAAGGCGAAATCCCACCCCGGGATTTCCCATGGCAAGGCCGGCCAGGGCATCGGCAATATGGCCGGACTCCGTATTTTCACTTTTTAAAAATTTTCTTCGGGCCGGGGTGTTGAAAAACAGTCGCCTGACTTCCACCATGGTGCCCACAGGCGCGCCGGTATCGGTTACACCGGAAAGCTTGCCGCCATTCATGTCCACCCGGGTACCGGTAGAGTTATCCGCGGTACGGGATACAAGACTAAAATTTGATACGGACGCAATGGACGGCAGGGCCTCGCCCCTGAATCCGAACGTTGAAATGGAAAACAGGTCTTCCTTGGTGTAGATTTTGGATGTGGCATACCGCTCCAGTGCCAGCACCGCCTCATCCCGGGAAAGCCCGCACCCGTTATCCGAAACACGGATTAAGGTTTTCCCGCCGTTTTCAATCTCCACAATTATTCTGTCCGCCCCGGCATCCATGGCGTTTTCCACCAGTTCCTTAACCACGGAAACCGGTCGCTGCACCACTTCACCGGCAGCGATCTGGTTGGACAAAATATCAGGAAGAATGCGAATTCGGTTCATGAAGGCGTATCTGGGTTTTCCTTTACAAAACGCAGTAGAAATTCGCTGTCTTTCGGGCTTAAATCAAACTGCAGACAGGCGTCATTCGCCAGTTTTTTCACATTCAGGTCGGGCTGGGCTTTTCTTTTTTCAGACACCCACGCAATGGCGTTTTTCAGGGCATTGCCCTGGGGGATGACAGTGGACATGCTAACTTTCCTTTCTAATAATCAAACCCATTTTCGGGATTGGTTCTAACGTCGGCCGCTGTAGGGGCAGGCCAACCCACTATAATTTTGTGCAAATCAAATGCCGACTAACGATAAAGGGCACATCAAGTGGATCACAGAATGGGATTGCCTAACCTATAAAATTTCCAAAAATGTACCTCAAAAACATCAGAATTGCAAGCCCTTCATTTTCCGTGTTCTTCAGTGTTTTCCGTGGTTATAATTCAGGGAATTCAGGATGTTTACTCACAGTCTGTTCAAATCCATATCCTGCCCGGATCAGGGACATTTCATCAAAATGCCGGGACATCATCTGAAGCCCCATGGGAAGCCCGGTGGAGGAGATACCTGCAGGCACTGAAATCCCGGGGATACCTGCCAGATTACAGGACAGGGTAAAAATATCGCTCAAATACATGGTCAAAGGATCTTCCACCTTCTCACCGATTTTAAAGGCTGGGGTGGGCGCCACAGGAGACAGAATAATGTCGCATTCTTTAAAGGCCTGTTTAAAATCATCCATGATCAGGGCCCGGACCTGGGAGGCACGGCCGTAATAGGCATCATAATACCCCGAAGACAGGGAATAGGTGCCGATAATAATCCGGCGCTGGACCTCCAGTCCAAATCCTTTGGACTTGGTTTTCTTGTACATCTCAATGAGATCGTCGGAATCCATATCCCTGACCCCGTATCTCACCCCGTCGAACCGGGCCAGGTTGGCACTGGCTTCACAGGGGGCAATGATATAATAGGCCGCCACCGCATAATTGGTATGGGGCAGGGAAATCTCTTTAATGGTAACGCCCAACCCTTCCAGGGTTTTCCGGGCATTTTCAAACATTGTTTTGACTTCGGGATCAATGCCTTCAAGGCTTAAAAATTCCTTGGGGATACCTGCGGTCATTCCGGAAAGGCCCTGATCCTTAAACATGGCAATGCCTTTTGTAAAATCAGGCATCGGTTCAGGTGCACTGGTGGAATCTTTGGGGTCATGGCCGCCCATGAGATTGAGCATCATGGCCGCGTCCGTCACATCCCGGGTAATGGGCCCCACCTGGTCCAGGGATGACGCATAGGCCACCACGCCAAACCGCGACACCCGGCCATACGTGGGTTTCAGGCCCACCACGCCGCAATGGGATGCGGGCTGACGGATGGAACCGCCGGTGTCCGTACCCACGGCCCCGGCACAGAACCGGGCCGCCACGGCAGCGGCAGATCCGCCGGATGAGCCCCCAGGCACATGATCTGTATTCCAGGGATTGCGGGTAACAAAAAAGGCTGAATTCTCGGTGGAAGACCCCATGGCAAATTCATCCATATTGGCCTTGCCGATGAGCACGGCATCCTGGGCTTTAAATTTCTCCACCACGGTGGCATCGTATTGGGGCACAAAGTTCTCAAGAATTTTAGATGCACAGGTGGTTTTGACTCCCTTTGTACATAAAACATCTTTCAAGGCCACGGGGATGCCGGTAAACGCCCGGCTCTGGCCGTCGGCAATAATCCGGTCCGCCTGTTCAGCCTGTTTCAAGGCAAGGTCCGGATCAACAGTGATAAACGCTGAAATAGTGTTGTCATATTTATCAATACGATCAAGGAAGGCCCTTGTCAGTTCAACAGAAGATATTTCCTTTTTGGCCAGAAGATCCTGGGCCTGGGCAATGGTCAGGGTATGCAGATTCATTTTATTTCCTTATGCTCTCGTCTTTTTGGACTACTTTAGGGCTTGATTCTATTGTCGGCCATTTTTTGTAGGGGCAATCCCCCTGTGGTTGCCCTCGTTAGGGCAGGCACGGGGGCCTGCCCCTACAGCGGCCGATTTTAGAACCAATCCCCTACTTTACTACTCTTGGTACCACAAAGAAGTCCTGGTCACGTTCCGGTGCATTGGCCAGGGTCACATCCGGGCCCGGGGACGGTTCCTGTATATCTTCCCTGAGCACATTGTTCATAAACGCCGCACCGGATACCGGTGTTACCCCGTCAACATCCACATCCTTGAGGGTATCAATATAGTCAAGGATATCACTAAGCTGTCCTGCCAGGGTCTCCTTGAGTTCATCATCCACATCCAGCCGGGCCAGATGGGCCATTTTTTCCACTTCCTGCTGTGATATTTTCATGTTTATTCCTTTTTAATAACAATGCCGGTAACACCTGAACCGGCAAGCTTGTCCAGCCGGGCCCGGGCCCCTTTGTAATCGGCAAAAGTCCCGACCCTTACCCGGTACCAGGTCTTCCCGTTAATCTTTACACTGGCCCGGTAGGCGGCAATCCCCTTTTTATCCAAAATAACCATCTGGGCCAGGGCATCATCTAAAGTCTTATATGATGCAACCTGAATGGTGTATGCTCCATGGGCCGGAGTGGGTGCCGGTTTTTTCCCGTTATCCGGCCTGATCTCTTTGGGGACCGCAGTTGTTTGCTTACCCGTTTGGACTTTTGATTTTAAAACCTTGGAAGCAAATTGGTTTACGGCCTGTTTTTCAACGGCTTTTGTATCTGTTTTTACCGCAACTCTTTTTTTAGGTGGCGGTGCCGGGGACGCATTTTTGCTTTCGCCCTGCCCGGCCTGATTCCAGGTAGCCAGTTTTCTGCTGCGTTTGACAGGAATTTCTTCAGCCTGGGGATTATACGGTGCCGGTTTTATCGAAACTGTTTTCCCGGTTTCCGGACCCGGGGTAATTTCCCCGGAATCGTCCGGCTTTCCTTTAACCGGATAGGACGCCGGCTCATCAAGGACATCATAAAATTTAAGATCTACCTTTTGCGTTACAGGCAGTTTGGCAGAAAGCTCACTGGCTATTCGGCCAAGGCGTTCCTGGAAAGGCCGGGTTTCAAACAGGACAGGACTTGATCCTCGGCCCACAAACACCCCGAGAACAAACATCCAGATTCCGATTAAAAAGTACTTGCCATATGTCCCAACACCGCGAATTGTAAATCCTCCTACATTCTCTCAGGGGCGGACACCCCTAAAAGGGCCAACCCGTTGCGGATCACTTTTTTAACCGCCAGAACCAGGGAAAGCCTGGCCAGGGACAGTGGTTTATCCGCCATGATAACCTTATGGTGGTTGTAATAGGCATGAAAGGCCGCAGCCAGTGTCATCAGATAGGTAAAAATCACATGGGGATGAAGGGTTTGTGCACTTTTTTCCACCTGCTCCTGGAAAGCTGCTACCTGTTTGATCAGCTTGAGTTCCTCTTCGACCACAAGTTTTTCAAGGTTAATGCCGACGTTGAAATCCGTCTGGTCAATGAGGCCTTCGTCCTTTGCCTTGTTTAAAATTCCGGTAATCCGGGCATGGACGTATTGCACATAATAGACAGGGTTATCGGAACTCTTCCGTTTGGCCAGTTCCAAATCAAAATCAAGACCTGAATCATAACTGCGGCTTAAAAACATGAACCGTGCAGCATCTTTTCCCACCTCGTCCACAATGTCCTTAAGCGTCACAAACTCTCCGGCCCGAGTGGACATCTGCACGGGATTTCCGTCCCGCAGCAAATTGACCAACTGGACCAGGATCACGTCAAATTGTTCACTTTTTCGTCCCGTGGCCACCACGGCCGCATCAATACGTTTGATATATCCATGGTGGTCCGCCCCCCAGACATCAATGACACGATCAAACCCGCGCTCATATTTTTCATCATGGTAGGCGATGTCCGATGCAAAATACGTGGTCAGTCCGTTGTTGCGCACCACCACCCGGTCCTTTTCATCCCCGAAGTTTTCCGTGCGAAACCAAAGGGCCCCGTCTTTTTCGTATATCAGATCTTTTTCTTTAAAATTTTCAATGGCCGTTTGGACCCGACCCGAGTCATAAAGGCTTTGCTCACTGAACCAGTTGTCAAACCGAACCCCGAAATCATCTAAATCAGACCGGATACCGGTCAGAATCTTGTCGGCGGCAAATCGTGCGCAGATCTCAATGCCCTGTTTTTCATCGGCATCAACAAGGTCTTTTCCCCGGGTATCAAGCACTTCCTGGGCAATGTCGCGGATATAATCGCCCTGGTAGCAGTCCTGGGGAAAATCCACTGTTTTTCCCTGCATCTGCTGCAGCCGCAGCCATACCGATGTGCCAAGGGTTCTAATCTGGCGGCCGGAGTCATTAATATAATATTCCTTTTGCACATCAAACCCTGCAAAGGAAAGAATATTGCCAACGGCATCTCCCACAGCAGCCCCCCGGCCGTGCCCCACATGAAGGGGGCCTGTGGGATTGGCCGATACAAATTCCACCTGGACCCGTTCGCCTTTGCCCATGACAGACGCGCCAAATGATGCGTCCTGGCTCAATACCTGGTCTACCACCGGGTGCCAGGCACCGGGGGATAAAAAGAAATTAATAAATCCGGGTCCTGCCACCTCTACGTTTTCCAGTACCGAACCTAAAGGGGTGTGGGTACTGTCGGACATGGACTCAACAAGACTTTTGGCAATCTTTGCCGGCGCCATTTTCTGCAATTTTGCCGACACCATGGCAAAATTGGTTGAAAAATCGCCCTGGCCTTCATGTTTAGGGGTTTCAACCTCAAATTCAGGGACCTGGTCGGAAGGCAACAGACCCTTTTCAAAGGCAATACGGGCCGCATCCAGGACCATGGTTCTAATTTTTGTTTTCATAAAGGATTAATTCTCGTGTTCAGAGGTATCTTCAGGGGTAAATTTAGGGGTATCATCCTCGGAATCAATTTCTTTGATCTCGTCTTCCTTGGTGTCCCCATCTTCATCCAACAGCGAATCAAGCTCTACATCATCATCTTCAAGGGAAAAATCATCTTCGCCGGGCAATGTGTCCACATCATTATAGTCGATTATCATCTTATCCGATTCAGGATCGGCAAAAAATTCAACGGCATTTTCAAATAACTTTTCGGACAGATCCCTGGTGGGGAAAAAACTGCGGCGGCGGAATACGGCAAGAAACGCATCAAACCCCTCTTTGCACGCCGCGCTGATGGCGTCAAGGTCATAGTCTTCTTCATGCAAAGGCAAAATTACACCGGGATCCACCTCGGCAGATTCAAGGACAGTCAGTATATTGTCCTTTATATTTTTTTCAAACCTGATTTTCTGTTTCATTGGATTCTCCTGTTATCATCCATTAACTTGAAACTTCTTAATATAGCCCAACCAATTCCCGTGTCAATCACAGAATTAAACAATCAGTGCTGACGCATGAATATTAAACAATAGTCGACTGAGGAAACCCTACTGTTCCCTCGAGGGGGTTTCAACCATTTTTAATTTCAAAAAGTGCTCTTCAGACACTCAAAACGCAACCAACTGAAGGATTTCCTTTACTCCAGGCGCAGCTTTTCCGTTCTCGCTCGGGAGATTGTGTTGGATGTCTTTGCGTGGTTACCCCTCACATCAGTCGCAGTTGAAAGGGGGCTGCCAAATGTTTTTCCAGCCACGTATAATCCAACCAGGGAGCGGACATAGTACTCCACATAAAACGGATCAAGCCCCTTACGCCGGTATCTTTAATAATTCTGGCAAGCCGATCTGAATATCGAGCCAAAGTGTTGAACACATGTCCCAGGCGCATCAGGACATGATATCCTTTCATGACGTTCCAGTCATACGAGAAACAGTTCTCGTATACATATCCATGATGTTTTTCAACAAGAATACAGCTTTCGATGCACCAACGGGATCGGGCGGCCAGGTTGCACCGTTCGTGAAGATTGAATCTATTCAGAGGTTCGCTGGAAAGCCACACATGGCGACTGTTTTTTTCTTCCGGTTTCCTGCTATCCCGGTCAACTTCCTTCCAACTCTCCTGGCACTCAACGACGTGCAGGATCTGGCTTTTCTTATCGTTTGACTCAAACCGGTAGTCGATGCCATTAACCCATCTAAAAATCTGCTTCCGGTTACCCCATGTGTGCCGGTGCAGTTTTTCTTTTTCAAGTGCCGAAAGAGCTTCAAATTCTTTCATTACGCTGGGCAAGGCACCATCTTTTAATACGATCATGAATTGCCATTTGTTTTTGCGGCAAATTTCTGCCACAGGCCCCTTTGCATAAAGCCCATCCAAAAGCACCATGATTTTCAACGCTGGAAATGCCTTCTTCAAACGAGAGGCCAACCGGTAAAATGCCTTGAGTTCACAATCCTGTTTATCATTGTCGGTATCTCCCTGGGTGTAGCTCAATATTTCACTCATTAGCGGAATGGTCATTCCATCGCGAAACGCAAGATTAGCTTCCAGAACATAAACATGATACTGCTTCTTGGTTTCATCATCTTTTTTGATAGTACGCTCCTGGCACTGTTCTTCCCAGAGCCAGTCGCGTTTGAATTTGCCGGTACCATCAATGGCAATTGGGTAACAGTTATTGATCAGGTATCGTCGAAATTTCTTTTTCCGGATCAAATCTGTGATCAGATCAAGATGGAGCTCTTCGATTTGATTGATGTTTATCTTGGCTAATAGACGCTTCAATGTGTCATGGTGGGGAAGGGTTTCAAGCTCCGGGAAAAAAAATTGAAGATTCTGCCAGAACATTGGCTGAGTCATTTCTCTGTTGGCTTGGCGGCAAGAAGTCATCTGAAACACAAAGGTCAGTATCCCATAAATCATGAGCGTGGATACTTTATGCTTTATCTTTTTGGGGTTTCGTGGGTCATGAATTTTGGCAAGACGCTTGAGCAAAACAGGCAATTTGGACCGAAAAATACTCAGGTGCTCTGCCACAGTCTCATTGCGAATGCGACCCTCCTGCTCAATGCTTTCAAATCGACACTTACAATTGGAAATTGTAACACGAGAAGATTTCTGCAATCCCTTTGCCTTTTCATCCTGAAGCAACTGTCTTTGTGCTTTTTTGTACTGCTTATTTTGGGCTTTGATCTCCTCACGATTGGGTCTTCGGCTTGGTTTGCTCATTTAACCTCCGTGCCAATCAATTCCTGGGAACATAAAACCTGGCGGAAATTATCCACCAGCGGATAAACAAAGAGTTTTTTGGGACTGGTCGTGTAGCTTTTACCTGGCCGGACAAGTCCAACTCCGCTGGTCATGCCAAGGTATCTGAAATTTGCAGCCCGGTAACACGTCCCTTCGAAGCGTTGCGGATCGACAAAGGTCTCCAGCAACGCCGGCCGGTACCCCCAGCGCGCCTCCCAATCTTGCAGCAGGCCTCTGACAGCTTTGCCCAATATGTGACTTGCCAAGTGCCTGACGTTGACCCAGGGAAAAATTAAAAAGCGGCCGTTATTTATAACAAATCCCAGGTTCCTTAATCGCTCTTCAGCATTCCAGCCGATCCATTGATCTCGCTGTTTCAAGGCCTTGGCGGCCCCACCAAACAACATGCAACCCAAGATTAAATCTTGGGCCTTGATAAGATAGCGTAGATGACACCCAAATGGTTTTTTGTAACCTAGGTAATGATAGCGATGAAGGTATTCATTTACCAGTGAGACCTCGTCTTTGGTCTGTGCGATCCTCAGAAAGACTGGGCCAATATCTGAAAGTTTACCATTCAATTCCTTTTGAGGAAGGGTTCTGTCTGTTGGTATAAGCTCTTTGGGATTTTTCGGTCCTCTCTTGCCTTTACCTTTTTCAGGCAGTTGTATGAAATCTTCTGCTTCCAAACGCTGAAGCAATTTCAGGCAGGCCTCGAACTTATTTCTACCTGAAGCGGTATACCAACCCAGATGCTCACATACTGTATGCACCAACTCATTTCGACTCAGTCGTGAAAAAGTCTTAACCGTCTCACAAATCTGCATCAGTTCCTTACTGCTAATCTTACGGCCACAGTGGATTATCACTCCAACCTCCATTCAAAGGTAATGATTTAGGAATGAGTTTTAAATAACTTACCCATTTTCAAAATCCTTTTGGAACTGCACAATAATTCCACTTGGGCAAGGTTTCATCGAATACAATTCGCATTGTTGATTTAAAGTTTTTACAGACTTTTCTGCCGGTTTGGTAAGCCTTTTCAATGACATGAACGAAGACCTTTAACCCCTTGTGGGTTCGCGTTTTAGAGATCAGATCTGTAACCAGCTTCAAACTTGAAAAAACGACACCCTGGCATGCACGTGTTATGTGGGGAAATAGACGATGTTCAATCGGGTTGTATTTCGAACAATACGGGGGATAGTGAGCGATTCGAATTTCAATCCCGATCTCATCTGCCAAAATTTGAAGATCCTGTTTAAAAAGGTAATGTCGTGAGCTGTTACTGCCTCCGCCGTCGCACAAAACTAAAATTGACGTTGCATTCGGGTAATTTTTGCAGCCATAATCATACCACCAATGACGGAAGCTGTCGCATGCAAATTCACTGGTATCATGACTCGTCCCCACCTGAACATATCCGATATTGAGCTGTAAATCATACAGGCTGTGGGGAATGACCACACCTTCTGCAAAACTTGGAAAATCATGATCATATACCTTCAATTCTTCGAGCGTATAAAGATGACCGTCCCGATAAAAATTGCCAAGATGCTCCTTTTTCTTGGTATCCATACTGATAATCGGATTACCGGCCTTCAGATACACCGATCTGAGTTTCACAATATTATCGAATTGCTCATTCCGATCAGGTACACTTTTTCTCAAGGATAGTCTTTTTTGTGCTTTGCGGAGGCGATAGCCATGTCTTTTAAGCAGTTTACGGACAACATTTCGGCTCACTTCAATGCCATGCTCATCTTTCAGGGCTTCGACGATCTCCCATGCACGCAGGTTCGTCCATCGAATTTTCTCATCCATTGGGTCTCCTGCCGTATGATCACGCAATGCGCCCAGAAATTGCTCATCTATTTCCGGGTTGGAAATCCAATACGGTTTCCGTCCTCCCCCAGCATTACGTATTTTAGGGTGTTCATCCGGTACTTTGCCAATAAGTTCTTGTACTGTACGCAAAGGCAACTTTGCAACTTCAACTGCGCCTTTACGCACAGTTTTCCTGCTGCATCCCAAAATTTTGGCAATATAATTTTGACCGCCATGTCCCAATATAAGGGCTTCCATACCAGCATATCTCCGGCGATCTCGTTCGTTCAGGCTTTCATAATATCGGCGCATGAGATCTTCTGTCTTTTCAGGGTAACATTGCATAGTCGCCGACTACTACAACATATTCTTGGGTTTTCATACCTCAAAAATCAAAATGGGAACTTTATTTCGTGCTCATTCCTTAATCAAGGCGGGTGCACTAAACTCCCCCTCAATATACCTTTATCAAAAAGTCGAAATTTAGTCTATGAGTATTTTGCGACAAAGTTTTTTTAATACCGACGGAGCTGATTGGTATCAAAGGGTAAAAAATATCATGCGTCAGCACTGTTAAACAATTTTTTTAATTGACCCGTCAGCGCCAAGGTGTTATATTAGTCGGGTTAATTTTTGGAGGAGTGGCCGAGCGGCTGAAGGCGGCGGTCTTGAAAACCGTTAGGTGTTAAAGCCTCGTGGGTTCGAATCCTACCTCCTCCGCCAAAAAAGAACAACTTGTGGAGAAGTGACCGAGTGGCTGAAGGTGCTCGCCTGCTAAGCGAGTGCATGGGGAAACTTGTGCCGAGAGTTCGAATCTCTCCTTCTCCGCCAATAGCAAGCAACACGGGCTGAAATCAATTAATGTTTTCAGCCCGTTTTTGTTTTTGGTGAAGTCAAAAGTGAAGTCAAAGCGCTTTTTTGAGACATAAAATACACCTGGGCAACAAGCACTATTTATTTTTACCACCGAATTTATCCAGTGCCGCCTGGACAACGCTTCCCATATGGGGGGCCGCAAAATAGAAAGCCAAAATTAGCATAACAGCACCCTTCATTGTTTCAGCATATCCACCCATAACCTCAGCCGATGCCATAAACGCAGTAGAATCCTGCACCCACACAGACACAACAGACATGAACATCATAAAAACATACTGCATCAACCAGATAGCCGTGATCATCAAAGCCAGCAAGCGCCGGGCCAGATTCTGACCGCTGGTTGCCTCAAGCCACTTAATAACCATCTGCCGTGCTTCGGTAACGGCTGCCGCCTGGTCCGCCGCTTTTTCTTCGCCGGTATAAACGAGCTTATCCAGGCCGCTTGAAACATTGTCAATCAAGTCAGCTGCAGCCTTGTCAGTGCCGAAAATTTTACCGACAGTTTGACCGATGATGCCAAGCATTACGCTACCGCCTTCACCATACGGATTAAATTATTGGCCCGGTTTGGCGTCTGGCCATACCAGGCAGAATCCTTCATCTGCCGGATCATATCCGGCCAGTCCTGATTTTTCACAGCACGAATCATCATCCTGAAACCCCTAAACCCTTTCGAACCCAATTGAAACCGCATATCCGTTAAAACACGCTGTATATTTTCCGGGTATGAACCAAATGCCGGAAAGATCCCACATAAATCATTGATGCAAATATTAACATCATTCTGAAGCATATACATGGCTTCTTCATATGAAATACCGACATCCTCAATATTGCGCCCACATCCTATAGTTAACTTGCCTGCCGTACATTTATACGGTTTAAGTCTCAACCCCTCGTGCTCAATAAGTTGATTTTTTAACTCCGTGCTATTCATTTTCACCCCCACAATTTTATCGCTGCCATTAATGCAATAATAGACCCAATAGCCACCCATTGCCTTGCCAAATTAGCTTTAACATGCTCTTTTGGGCAATTAGCCGCATAAGCTTGTAGCCTTGCAATTAATCCTTCAGGCCCGAAAGCTTGATCATATTTTTTCCAAAGGGCATCAATTTGATTGTTTAGATGCGATATCTCTTTCTCTTGTACTGCCATTGTCACGAGCGATTTTTCAATATTAGACAGTTGTTCAGTCTGGCTTGATAATATTTTTTCCTGTTGTTTTAATATCGCAAAAATAGAATTATGATCTGTCATGTTTTTCCCTTAAAAGAAATATTCAGACAAATTTTCGGCCTCTGTTGACCAGATAAGATTATCAGACGTGGCACTTACAGTTTCATTTCTTACCCACCTGCACAATTCCGCACCCGGGTCGAATTCAGAATAGCTCCTGAAAGTATCGCGGTATTCCCTTGTGTTTGTTATGATTTGAGACACGTCTGCCAGATTTTTTATGTCACAGTTTTCATCGATCAGAAAAACACAGGAAGGTAGTTCAAGCGTATCTTCATTGATAGAGTTATTCGGGAAAGACTGTGTGCCCGGGCCATTTGGATACGTTCCATCCCCTTCATAATAGCATATGGATGATGCCGACTTAAATGAATTCAACCACGGGTTAGTGCCAACAACTTCATGTGTGCAAGTTTCAGATAGGCATCCAGTGCCCTCCAGAATATGGAAATTGACATTTGGGAAAGTCGAGTTTGTTGTGTCTTCATCACGGGTGTAACTGCTGAGACACGGCAACATATTCACATACAGAGACAAGACCGGAACCAGGTCTGAATAATAATACTGCCTCTTTAGTTGTTTTAACCCGTAATCCAAATCCGGCCTGGTAACAGTCGCGTTGACTTCAGTTTCTCCGGTATCATAATTATGTATTTCACTTTGAAAATGTTCGCCGCTGAATAATTGTGTTTTAGTAAGTTCCACATATATTTCATCAACTGCACTGATTCTATCTTTAACCCTCGTAGCCTTTAAATACACGCCGCTGGTTGGTGTCCAGTCCTGGTCAATATACTGGTTTCTATTCAATACCAATGACGCGAATTGATATAAAGTAACCCTGCCATAAGCTTCAGTAGGATCATCCCTCCAATCTGACAACGACCTGAACCCTCTCAAATTCCTATTTGGAAGTTCATCTTTCACACCGATAGACCACACTGCAAGCTCACCCTCCGGGTCATCTTTATAGTATCTAAACATCGGCGTTGTTGATGTGTCAGTGGTGGCACCTATGTCTTTGTTGGCGTAAAGATAAACCTTTACGCTCTCATCATTCCAACCGACAAGCTCAAAAGGCCCACAATACCCATGCCTCGTTGTGTCACTTCCACCGTACACTGTCTTCGATGGCGTCTCCTGTATCAGGCCATCCGTATCTACATACTCGATATAAATATTTTGCCCACCGACCTGCAAGTCGTTACCGTCAATCCTGGGCCTTATATAGAATCCGACACTACACGGTTTCGGTTTCTCTTTAAACCCAATAACCTTCGGGCTGCCCCAGTCTTGATTTTCAAACTTAACGAGAACTGTGTCACCATCTTCAAAGGCAATACTGTCACAGTTCATATATTTAATCGGGACATCAGACAAAGCTGTGCCCTGGTTGATTTCAAGTTCTTGTTGGGAAGACGTTGCTGCATCTATGTTGACATCACAAGTATGCGCGTCCGTATCTATATTCGAAATTATCCCATACCGAAAAGTGGGTTTCCATTTCTGCCAGCCGGGAAGCATTGCTAAATTATAAAAAGCGCCCGCTGCTGTATGGGCCATTGTAGGTGTCAATTGCCCATGCTCAGCTGCCACATAATCCGCACGGCCATCATAACCCGGCATTATTTGCACATGTGCCGATTCGCCAGGGACTTCAACCGTTGCAACAACTCCGGACAAATCGTCTGTTAAATCAGCACACCAGGCGGTTATTATTTTGTCATCCGGCACAAAATTTTCTAATTCATTTTTTCTCTTTTCTAACGCCGTTTTTTCAAGCTTTGCCAAATCGTAGCCATTGTTTCCGTACCCGATTTCAATTAGCTTTGCGGCTAAGCCGGCTATTTTTGCATCTAATGCAGCCACAGTTTTATCGTATAAATCACGATTATAATTTACGATCAAAAAATATTGACCATCTCCGATATGAGAATTTATTGTGCCTTTGCCCATTACGATTCACTAACCTCCATGCGGGTTTCTGCGGCACCCTCGGAAACAGAAACATAGTAACTAATAACATTGGCAGTGAACGTATTAAATCCAACTGTTACTGTATCACCTGGATTTAACTCTAAATTTGGTTCAGCAAATCTAAACCTGTATTCCCCATTATTTAAATTTTTATAAGTTGCATCGGAGAGTGTCACTGATTTTGGCATACAGTGCTGACGCATGATATTTTTTACCCTTTGATACCAATCAGCTCCGTCGGTATTAAAAAAACTTTGTCGCAAAATACTCATAGACTAAATTTCGACTTTTTGATAAAGGTATATTGAGGGGGAGTTTAGTGCACCCGCCTTGATTAAATCATTACCTTTGAATGGAGGTTGGAGTGATAATCCACTGTGGCCGTAAGATTAGCAGTAAGGAACTGATGCAGATTTGTGAGACGGTTAAGACTTTTTCACGACTGAGTCGAAATGAGTTGGTGCATACAGTATGTGAGCATCTGGGTTGGTATACCGCTTCAGGTAGAAATAAGTTCGAGGCCTGCCTGAAATTGCTTCAGCGTTTGGAAGCAGAAGATTTCATACAACTGCCTGAAAAAGGTAAAGGCAAGAGAGGACCGAAAAATCCCAAAGAGCTTATACCAACAGACAGAACCCGTCCTCAAAAGGAATTGGATGGTAAACTTTCAGATATTGGCCCAGTCTTTTTGAGGATCGCACAGACCAAAGACGAGGTCTCACTGGTAAATGAATACCTTCATCGCTATCATTACCTAGGTTACAAAAAACCATTTGGGTGTCATCTACGCTATCTTATCAAGGCCCAAGATTTAATCTTGGGTTGCATGTTGTTTGGTGGGGCCGCCAAGGCCTTGAAACAGCGAGATCAATGGATCGGCTGGAATGCTGAAGAGCGATTAAGGAACCTGGGATTTGTTATAAATAACGGCCGCTTTCTAATTTTTCCCTGGGTCAACGTCAGGCACTTGGCAAGTCACATATTGGGCAAAGCTGTCAGAGGCCTGCTGCAAGATTGGGAGGCGCGCTGGGGGTACCGGCCGGCGTTGCTGGAGACCTTTGTCGATCCGCAACGCTTCGAAGGGACGTGTTACCGGGCTGCAAATTTCAGATACCTTGGCATGACCAGCGGAGTTGGACTTGTCCGGCCAGGTAAAAGCTACACGACCAGTCCCAAAAAACTCTTTGTTTATCCGCTGGTGGATAATTTCCGCCAGGTTTTATGTTCCCAGGAATTGATTGGCACGGAGGTTAAATGAGCAAACCAAGCCGAAGACCCAATCGTGAGGAGATCAAAGCCCAAAATAAGCAGTACAAAAAAGCACAAAGACAGTTGCTTCAGGATGAAAAGGCAAAGGGATTGCAGAAATCTTCTCGTGTTACAATTTCCAATTGTAAGTGTCGATTTGAAAGCATTGAGCAGGAGGGTCGCATTCGCAATGAGACTGTGGCAGAGCACCTGAGTATTTTTCGGTCCAAATTGCCTGTTTTGCTCAAGCGTCTTGCCAAAATTCATGACCCACGAAACCCCAAAAAGATAAAGCATAAAGTATCCACGCTCATGATTTATGGGATACTGACCTTTGTGTTTCAGATGACTTCTTGCCGCCAAGCCAACAGAGAAATGACT
Source organism: uncultured Desulfobacter sp. (assembly GCF_963666695.1). GTDB lineage: Bacteria > Desulfobacterota > Desulfobacteria > Desulfobacterales > Desulfobacteraceae > Desulfobacter. The sequence continues at coordinate 4,802,790 of NZ_OY762947.1, read as the reverse complement.
CAGCCAATGTTCTGGCAGAATCTTCAATTTTTTTTCCCGGAGCTTGAAACCCTTCCCCACCATGACACATTGAAGCGTCTATTAGCCAAGATAAACATCAATCAAATCGAAGAGCTCCATCTTGATCTGATCACAGATTTGATCCGGAAAAAGAAATTTCGACGATACCTGATCAATAACTGTTACCCAATTGCCATTGATGGTACCGGCAAATTCAAACGCGACTGGCTCTGGGAAGAACAGTGCCAGGAGCGTACTATCAAAAAAGATGATGAAACCAAGAAGCAGTATCATGTTTATGTTCTGGAAGCTAATCTTGCGTTTCGCGATGGAATGACCATTCCGCTAATGAGTGAAATATTGAGCTACACCCAGGGAGATACCGACAATGATAAACAGGATTGTGAACTCAAGGCATTTTACCGGTTGGCCTCTCGTTTGAAGAAGGCATTTCCAGCGTTGAAAATCATGGTGCTTTTGGATGGGCTTTATGCAAAGGGGCCTGTGGCAGAAATTTGCCGCAAAAACAAATGGCAATTCATGATCGTATTAAAAGATGGTGCCTTGCCCAGCGTAATGAAAGAATTTGAAGCTCTTTCGGCACTTGAAAAAGAAAAACTGCACCGGCACACATGGGGTAACCGGAAGCAGATTTTTAGATGGGTTAATGGCATCGACTACCGGTTTGAGTCAAACGATAAGAAAAGCCAGATCCTGCACGTCGTTGAGTGCCAGGAGAGTTGGAAGGAAGTTGACCGGGATAGCAGGAAACCGGAAGAAAAAAACAGTCGCCATGTGTGGCTTTCCAGCGAACCTCTGAATAGATTCAATCTTCACGAACGGTGCAACCTGGCCGCCCGATCCCGTTGGTGCATCGAAAGCTGTATTCTTGTTGAAAAACATCATGGATATGTATACGAGAACTGTTTCTCGTATGACTGGAACGTCATGAAAGGATATCATGTCCTGATGCGCCTGGGACATGTGTTCAACACTTTGGCTCGATATTCAGATCGGCTTGCCAGAATTATTAAAGATACCGGCGTAAGGGGCTTGATCCGTTTTATGTGGAGTACTATGTCCGCTCCCTGGTTGGATTATACGTGGCTGGAAAAACATTTGGCAGCCCCCTTTCAACTGCGACTGATGTGAGGGGTAACCACGCAAAGACACCCAACACAATCTCCCGAGCGAGAACGGAAAAGCTGCGCCTGGAGTAAAGGAAATCCTTCAGTTGGTTGCGTTTTGAGTGTCTGAAGAGCACTTTTTGAAATTAAAAATGGTTGAAACCCCCTCGAGGGAACAGTAGGGTTTCCTCAGTCGACTATTGTTTAATATTCATGCGTCAGCACTGTTTGGCATATAAGTTTCTTGACGGTATCCAGTCAAAGTTATAGAGTAATCAACCGGCCCTTCATCAACCCGGACAGTATCTAAATTGACTCTAATTATCTCCGTTCTTTGGCGCTCCACTCCTGCCACCAAATACGCCGTCTCTATAATTATTTGACCATCTGACCTGGCGTCGATTTCATCAATATATTCTTTGCCCGGCACAACAACGGAAAGATACGTTTCTGCACCGGATCTCAATCTGCTTTGGAACGATTTGATCGGGATTTCGATATCTGTAGTGCCCGTTAGAGTGCATAAATAGACTAAGACGGCATTTGAGGTAATTAACGCCTCAAACGATGCACCAGGTGTACCGACAACAGGAATCCCGGAAATGACGCTTATGGGGATTGCTGTTACCGAACTAGCAACAGGCCTTCCAATATCTGGGAGCCCGGATACAATGTCTGAAATCCGTGCACCCCATAATTCGACGGCCGGCGATCCGATATCAGGGGCCCCTGACACAACATCAGAAATAGAAACAATCCCATACGTAGAGCTGACTACAATATCCGGGACAACCGGCACCCCAGATACAACGTCTTCAATACTGCACCCGATTGATGTCACTACAATTGAATCGATAACGGGGCTGCCGGAAACTACACCAATCGGTGTCGCTGCATCGGACAGGGCATGAGGGGACCCAATATCAGGTACCCCGGAAATCACATCCAATGGGACTGCCAAAATCCACATCGCAGATATTGCCTGGACCACCGGCGATCCGGCAACAACATCTGCGATTGAGCAGGGACTATACACCTGAGTTGCAGCAATACTGTCAATAACCGGTGCCCCTGAAAACACACCAACCGGCCGGACAGCCGGATTTGAGACAACAATATTTTCTATATCCGGTATGCCGGATACTACGTTAATTGGAGAACATGCAGGATTTGTGACAACAATATTTTCTATGTCCGGTATGCCGGAAATAAAATCAGTGATTGAAACTATGCCATATGTGCTGTAACAATGAATCACCCCAATGTCCGGCACACCAGCTGTGACATCCAATGGTGAGGCCGTAGGGATAACTACTTCTGCCATTTCAAAATCGACACTATTAAAAACAGGCGCTGAATAACCACCTGTAAGCTCGAAATTGACAGCGTTTGATGTGGGTGGTGTATAAGTCATAGCTACTCTACTACATGATCAAAGACAACAGAATTTTCCCCAGCATCACCGATACAGATTATGAGGAACTCGTCATTAGAACCGCCGGTAACGTCCAAAGACCATTCACCAGTTGAGCTATCAGATACAGTTTCATAAGGAATGGTATAGGTATTCTTCTTATATGCTATGATATTGCGGGCAACGCCAGATCCGGATAGGGTCACAGTCCCGGAAAAAGTTACAGTTTTAAGTGTGGACCCTTTAATAACTTCAAAAACAAATTGTGCCCCTTTAATAGTCATCTAAACCTCTTTAAGTGCTACATATTTTGACGAATATGCGTGAAAACACCGCCATTCTGTGCCGTCTTCTTCCACCAAAACATCTTCGGCATCAAATGTGGCATTGTGTGCTGGAGTCACCTTTATGTTAGGGTAATATCCTGGAAGCCCATTAGACCCGGTATAAAAAAGAGTGTATAAACCAATGCGATCCTCATAATCATCCGGATCAACAGCCCCGGTTGATATACCAGTATTATAGCCTTGGGACATTTGCACTCTAAAATTACCAGCAGAGTTGATGAATTCTTCAAATGTTGACATAAATGAAAAGGTAGCTTGACACCCATACCCGACCCAGTCAGATAATCTGCTATTTGCAGTGTAAGAATTTGTCAAATCAGTAGTAATAGTATTGCCAACCAAAGTCTTAATAGTGATTTTTTCAATTTTAACCGTAGCCACAGCATTATTATGAGTTGTCCGGATGAAAATTTCTTTCCCAACAGCCCAATTTGTCGGCACGGAATCCACAGCAATCGAAACATCAGAGCCTGCTGTCAACGAGCTGGAACATGTAGCAATAGTACCGGTCATGTCGCTATACCCGGGCTGTCTCTTACCAAAAAGGCACATTCTGTAATCTGAAGTGGATAACTTATTTATGATAATAGCGGAGTCTAAATCACCGTAAACCCATATCGTCAAGGCTCCTGAATCGGCCATAGTCTCATTGTTTGCGATATTGTACTTATTCGACGACCCAGTATGCGTTGAGTTATCCCAAGATTGATAACCCTCTATTTTTAAGTAACCAGATATCCAGGTGACTTTAAAATATAGATCATCTTTGGTGCTTTCACCGCCGGAATAAATTACATACCAGTCGTTTACAGCCGGATTATCTTCATCAACAGCATAGGAAGAATCATGCAAAGTCCATCCTATACCCGTTAACGAATAATCATAAGTACCGTTACGCTTACACAAAAAGTCCCGTATTCTACAAAAGGCCTCAACCTTATCAACACAGCTGACATTCAAAAGATTTGCATATGTCATATTTTAACCTCTTAATTAAGCAGGATCAGGAAAACCAACCGCAAACTCTTCAACTGCAAACACACCACCTGAAGTAACAGAAAGCGGGGCATCAAGTTCCCCGGAAACAAGAATAGCCGCCTCGGAATCGTCGGTCATGGCGTAATGGGTAGCAATACCCGTCGCAGTCACCAACCCATCGGTAATAGCAGAGACAACAACCTCACGGCCACCTGCTGTTCGATCCGAAGGTGAAGCAATGGCCGGAGCGGATTTTGAACCCACGGCATATGATGCAATATTGCTCCATGTCAGCCCGGCATATGCACTCAATAAATAAAGCTTTTCCGTATTGTTGGTAATATGATTCAACCCATTATCAAAAACCTGGTTTCCTAAAGCGGGCATTATGCCTCCTTACTCTTTATCAATATAGTCATTTTTAAATTCGGTGTGCTGGTATCAATTAACGATATAACACCGAGGAAAAAACCTTCAGAACATGCTACGTTCACCAACGTTGAATTTTCGTGTATATATTCAATTGAGGCTTTTTGATCCGCATTGATCTCGGTCCTAATCTCAAACTTTCTGTCTCCATGGGCAACGCCGGAATGCGTAACAACACATCCACCATCCAGGGTGGCTTGCCTGGCTACCCGGGCCTCTATATTACTAAGTTTGCTGTCCCCATCGTCTAATTCAACATGGCCGTTAAGATCAGCTGTCGTCATCGTGATACTGATCATACGATCCCCAGCAGAAAATCTGCCGCCTCTTCATTTGCCTTAACCTGCACCTTTTTGATTATCTCCCACATCACCATTTCCAGCGCCGGCTCAAGCCCATCAGATGAGATATTAATTGCCACATCACCAGATTCAAGCGCCTTTGTCCTGGCCTCCATATATTTTACCTCTGCTTCAGTCAGTTTTTTCTGGAGTTCAAAATTCTGCTCCATTATCTCTCTTTCAGACTCCAATATCTTCAAGGCTTCGTTTCTGGCTTGATAGCTTGACGATTCGGCTCCTCCGAATGCCGCATTAAAAATAGATCCAGCAGCCAAGGCTTGATCTCCAATTGTCGTAAAAGCAGCTGTTATTTCTTGAGCGGCTGCCTCTGCTTGTGCAATATCCACTTTAGCGGTCCACTCAAATGCGGTTTGTGCTGTTTCGGCATTCGACTTGATTGAGGCCAACTCTTTGTCGATATCGCCCTGGATCATTATTTCGAGCTGTTTTTCGGTCGGCAGTTCATCGACTTTTTTCTTAACTTCGTCAACGCCTTCGGCCGTAACTGGGACTTGTATCGTGACTTCGCCTTCAGTTTCTGTCCAGTAAGTGAGCTCTTTAGTTGCCGGCTCAGTGTCTACTTCTAGCTCCAAAGTCAATCCATTATTTACGTTTTCAACCATAGCGTTGAACTCGTCCTGGCTGACTTCCGCATCCACTTGGATTGTTCTTTCATGTGCAACCGCTTCGTCAATTAGGCGCTGTGCTTCGTCATAGTCTCCAGTATCCAGGGCAGCGTAGATTTCGACGGTTGATACATCGAGTGGTAGTTCGTTGAGTTGCTTGTTGAAGTCCTCAAGAACTTTGATTTCTTTTTCGAGGGCCTCAGTGGACTTATCAATTTCGTCAGTATCAAAACTTAATTTTAAGGCCGTCGCACCAATTGCACCGACGGCAACTCCCAAGCCTAATGGCCCGGTGAGGAGAGCGATAATGCCAGAAATAGCAGCATATAACAGTCCACCAGAAGAAAACGCACCAACCAATGAGGATATACCACCTAAAACAGCACCACCAGCAGCCAATACCGTACCTACGGTGCCCAACGCAGCCCCAAACGCTGCTATATACCCGGCAAGCTCCTGCGTTTCCGGGTTAAGTTCATTAAACCATCGTATCAGATCTGATACCGCAGACACGATTGGAGATACAAAATCAACGATACCTGAAGACACGTTATTGATGCTCTTCACCGTGTCAATCACATCCTGTATTGCGGATTTAATTCCCTCAACCGTAGTGAGATCAATATCTGCAGAACCAAACATCTCAGACACAGACCCCATCAAATCATCAAAAGACTTTAAAAGGCCGTCAAAATCAGAACTGTCCAGGCTCTCCCAGGCCTTAACAAAATTTTCCTTGAATCCGTCAAATATCTCTCCTAAATCACTTTCAATGCCTGCCCACACGTCATCTGATGTGACCACCGTTTGAATGGTCTTCATCATTGATTCAAATTTCACACCCAATTTTTCATCAGGTTTTATGGAATCTATTTTACCGGCAAGGTCATCAAGACTAATTGAAGTTGTTCTTATAGCTGATACCGCGTCAATGCCGAGCTTTATAAATGGCTCTCCCATCAATTCAGCGCCTGCTTGAAATTGAATCGTTTGATCTTCTGTTTCTGCTATTTTTGTTTTTATCTTTTCAAAAGCTTGTGCGACAGTTATTTCGCCTGACGCCAGTTTACTATTCAATTCTTCAGCATTTATGCCCAGGCTGCTTAAAGCCTCTTGAGTTGCTGCTGAATTACTCAAAATTTTGTCACCAAACTCTTTAAATGCGTCGCCAGCTGCATCAGTTCCTGCAATGCCTTCTTTAAATCCAGAGATTAGAACTGAAAAAAGATAGTCTGCATCGGCACCATTTGCAGCAAAGATCGGACCATACTCTTTTATTGAATCTAACAAATCACCAGAACTATTTGCCCCGTTCTGCAATGCGTAAACAATACCATTGAACGCTGCTTTTGATGAAATCCCATAATCATCAGTTAATTGCTTAACTGTGGTTATACTTTCTGCTACGTCAATACTAAACGTATCCTTGATCTTATTGGCATCAGTTACGATAGATTCAATACTGTCCGACGTTTCATCTTTAAACTTTTGGGCCGCAAAGGTAACAGCCTCAAAAGACTCCTTCAAATCCCCGCCGAACCCGGATGAATACACCCGTTTGGCAACCCCCTCAAACTCCTCGGCTTTTTCCGTCGGAAATCCAAGGGCATCACCCATTTTATGAGCCTCTCCCTCAAGGTCAGACCGAGCTTTTAACCCCGCAGCGGCAATGGCAAGAATAGCCGCCTCAAGCAAAGCGACGTCTTCAACAGCATCCGCAAATGGCGCTCCGATATCTTCAAGCCCTGACCCAACATTCCGGGCAGCGTCTTCAAGGCCATCCAAACTCTTTTTTATGGATTTTACGGCTGAACCGGTTTCATCATCACCCTGAAAAAGGATCTTTACGGTTTTTTCAACATCGCCCATGTTTACCCCGATTGTGTCTTAAATCTTTGTAAAATTTAGCCCAAAGTTCCACTTCCGTTTGGGTTAAAAATCCATACGGAAAAATGTCCGGCCTGGCTTCATACATCATTTTTCCGGCGTTATGACATAATATCAGGCTTGCTCTGACGTCTTGTTGCCGCCAGAGCCTGTCCGCTTTCCCGGCTCAGCACCCTGGCCGGTCAATTGATAGATTTTCCGTGTGATATTGGCAAACGTTACGGGGAACCGATCCCGGATCAGGCCTGCCAACTCCACGTCACAAACCGGATCAACGCTTCCCAGGACCATGACTTCCGTCTGCTTTGCCGTTTCCTGACTCATGCCCTGGGAGACACCGAACAGAGCCTTAAACGCCTCGACTTTCTCTTTTTGGGTACCGTCTATGGCCTTGGCCGCTGCGTCCAGGCGCTTATACTTTTCTCCGGTTTCATTCACCCGGCCTACCTCAATGCCGGTCAAGTTCCGGACCCGCCAGACCTTTTCCTCTTCCGGGCCGAAAAATTCTTCCAACTCAGGGACCGGCACATCCTCCTCCCGGGTTGAAAAGTCCGCATTTTTGAATTTTTTTGCATCAAATCCCACAATGACCCCTTTCAACAAAAAAAAGGCGGGCTTGCACCCGCCGGTTTTGCTATGCCGTCACTTCAACGGCTTCATCAGTCGCAGAAATTGTGCATGACCCCTGGGGATCTTCTTCCGGAGAAAATGACCGGGTAAGCCCTAATTTGCCCTGGCACAAAATATATTTTGACGTTACCAGCTCATCCTGGAAGAATTTAAAAAACAACGATTCGTTTTTCATGGTCACCATGGCATCGGATATGCCATCCTCAAAATAGGCGGTGAATGACCCCTGGCCCAGGCTGGACGAGCTGGACCCCTTGGTTTTGCCGTAGATCTGGGTGGAACTGACCGAATGAGATGTCTCGGGCGGCACAAAATCCGTGGTTTCCGCCAGTTTGGCAAACTCAGGCGTGTAATATTCCGCATATACCGCCTTGGGAATCCCGCCGGTATGACAGGCAAGCAGCGCCGCGTCAAAGTCAACCCCGGCATACCCCAGGGCGCTGTTTTCAACCTCATACGCACGCACTGCCCAGGTGGGGAAATTGTACGATTCACGATAGGAATTACTTGTCTGTTTAATCTCAGATGCCGACACCACTGCGCTGGTCTGGCTGGAATATTTTACGATACCCAGCAGAATAGACCCAACAGGAATAAGCGGGGAACCGCCATCAGCGTCCCAGGTTTCGGAAAACGCCGTGTGCTCGCTCCCTTCAACAACCGCCAGGGCCCCGGCCGATGTTACGGTGATTGCAAGTTGTTGGTAGTTGCTTACGGCCGGTCTCGGGACTGACAAGGCGGAATCTGCGGAAACAGATGTCAACACACCTGCCAGATAACAAGTGCCTGCAGAAACGGCAACCGTGTCATTGGCAGCGCCAGGGGTAATGCTTAAGCCTGTGGCAACGCCGTTGGGCTTTACATCCGCCGTATAGCCTGATCGCTTTGACCACAGCCTGTCAGCGGAATTATATTTTGTCTGGTCCCCATCATCACTCAATGCCGTCATGGCGACCAGGTCCTGGGACATTTCGGCATAAATTGCCGCATTATCGTTACTCATTTTATTTTCCCTTCTTAAAATTTATACTGCTGATCGGTAGCCTATCAGTTCAGGCGGCGCGACAACGACTTCACCCGTAATTTCGTCGGATGATGCCGCAATACGCCTCAACCGTGCGGAAATCCTTTCAGACGTTTTAATTTCATTGCCCACCCCGTCCGCATCATAATCTATTGTAAAATCAAGCTCAAAAGCCTGGTACTGTAATGCATCACCCGTATCTACTTCAACCTGGACGGTATGACACGCCAACGGGACAACTTCACCAATGAGTAAATGCTGCCAGCACAGTTCAAATTTAAACTTTTTATTTAGATTCGCGTCAGATAGGTGACATCTCATTTTTACCAACAAATCGCTTGTGCCGTTCCAATACAATGGCACGAAACGGCTCATGTAAAGTTCTTCCTGGTCATCGTTAAAAATTGGAAAGCTGTAGCCGTGCACAACACCTAAAACATCAACCGTAGGTTTAGATTGTTTGGCCAGATATCCAAAATCAAGATACATCGGGATACGAAAAACAGAATTACTCATTCCAGCGGATAAAATATCAGGTGGCGTAACCACACCAATCCTATCTGTGTCGTCCATATCCTGGCATAAAATCTTAGATGCCGACGTCATCGCCCCACTGACGTCTGATAGTTGATCAATCCGTTTATTGTCATCATAATCAGACATAAAAAACCTGCTATATTAATAAGTTGTGTTTAAATCCATCAATCAGCAAATAGTGCTGCGAATCCACCAGCGCTGCAGGATAAAAGAACGGGTTGCCGATATCCGTTGTGTATACGATTTCAAACGTCGCTGTTGCGCCTGCTAATTTTGTTTCATTGTCGGCAATTTCCACGCCGCCGCCGCCTGTATGCGTGATCGAATCCACCAGGATAGAGCAAGGCGTGTCTGTCCGGGTCATGGCGCTTATTAGATCCGTATAAACCGCCTCTGATTCCTGGCTGGCATTATCTGCCCCAGGCGTCATGGCCACAAAGGCATGAATATCAACAGGGAAGTTGTGCGTCATCTTCTGAAAACGGGTTTTTTCAGACGATTCAACCCGGGGAATGATCACGACTTGCTGCAGGGTGCCTGGGTTCGCATATCGGGTAGCCCTGATCGTTGACTCCCCAACATCTGAATTATAACCGTTGACCACCCGGATCTGTCCGGCCCGGGTAACAATTGCCTGGATTATCTTTTCCCGGATTGAATCAGCCATGACGCCTCAAGATGTTGTATGTTTCCTTACCCAGGTTTTCGGTGATTTTATCAGATGCTTTTGCCTGAACGTCCGTCAAAATATTATCACGACCAAAAATATCCTCAATTCTCGGCCCGGACAGACGTTCAAGCTGTGGCCCCTTCATCGGATGCCCGTCCGGCAAGCCTGCAAAATATCCGGCATATTTTGTACCGGTACCGGATCTTTGCCCTTGATACGACCGCCACCATAAATGCTCTGTCTCATACTCAGACCCATCATTGCGCAACTTTCTTGTTTTGGCTTTAAAAGCATGCTTTAACAATGTCCTGGATCCACTGCGTTTCACTTTTACGGAATATCCCTTTTTAACCGGCCGTGCTGAAAAATTAAGCAGGCCAACAGGTTGACCTGTGGCCCATACCGCCCCGGTTAAATTAGCTTTGCTGGCTTTACGCATGGAAAAATCTTTCTTGATCCTGCCGGCCTTAAGCGTCAATTCCTTGCCTATTGCCTTCACAGCCTGTGTTTGAGCATGAGACAACCCCTTATTAACAGACCGGTATATTGCCGTCGCTGCCCCATCTTTAATCCCGGACAGCAACGAAACCACCTCTTTTATATCGGATTCAGATATGTCTATGTTAATTGCCGTCATCAGGCCACCTCATTCACTACTACTTTGACAATAACTTTATCGTTACTGTCCGTCCTGGCCACGCGATATATGGTACCTGAAACCGTGAATGTTGATCCATGGCCCGGCTCTCCAACATCGGAGTATAAACACATGATCGTCGTACCCACCTCGACAACACCAATGTCCAGGTTGTCAGGCCGCAACTCTGCATCATGCTCCACTATCACCAGGCAGGATATGGTGGTCCCTGGCACGGACGGATCAGGGGTAAACACCGCCTGTTCGGCCAGTTCGTCGGAAAATAATTCCTCTACTTCGAATTCAAACGACATGACCCGGCCTTTGTCAAAAGTGATGGTTTTTCATCCGAACAAGGTACTGCCTTGCCGGATTTAATAAGCGCTTTTGCGGTTTCCGGGTCAACATCAATCACGAGGCCGACCCTGGAATCATTTTTAATTATACGTACCTTCATCAGGATCAGGACACAGGCAGAATATCGACACCGCCCTTAATGACTGATACAGCCATCGGTGTTCCGGTGCCGTGTGTTCCTGAAAAATCAGCCAGCACTTTAAGGTAGCGCTTACCACCCTTGTATCCTACTTTTGTCAAAGTGGCTGTAGCATGTTCCGCTGTCAGGCTTTTAATAATACCGCCTGTCCCAACAGAGCTGAGCCCCACAACATCATTAACCGTTACAGCGGCATATGATGAATTATCGTCGGAATGCGTCAATTTAAATTCCACCTTGTTGGTATCACTAAACGTGATCCCGCCAGCCCCAATATGGATTGAAACCAATGCGCCGGCACACCCCTGCAAATCAATCGCGGCAGGCGTATTATCCGCGTCAAGCACTTCCGGGGCGATGCAGTTTACCGCTGAAACCAGGTTATACAAATCTTTATCTTTCATTATTAGTCACCTCAAAAATAAAATGATTATGCTTTGTATCCGGCAGCAAACGATTCCGCATGCCGAATGGCTACATCTATATCCTGAAAACAGACAATCCGCGTGCCGCCTGAAGTTGACAGGCTATTGGTATCAACCGTGACATCCAGGCCGGACCACATACCAATAATCATATCAGCCCAATTTCCGAACAGGATATATTTAGCCGGCACATTGTTGGATATTTCACAGTTGTAGCCGTTCAATTCGCCATTTTCATAAATGAACTGTCCTGTTGAACTGGCCTTTTCGGTCTGTTTCATTTTTCCAACAATAGTCGCATTGGTCAGGTATGCCAGGGAACCAAACAGGGCATTGTCTGTGGCAATAGCGGTTTCCAAATCTACAATATCTCCCCAATCCGGCGTATTTGCCTCATCTAGAGTAACAGATCCAATACCGCTGGTGTTCAACAGGCCCCTGGGTTCACCACTGGCTGCGTCACCATTCAGGGCCCCCAGGTCAATGGCAATACCCATCTGCAACGCAAAATCCTGCCGGATAAATGTTTCAACATCCATTGAACTTTGCAGCATCATACGACGTGTAACATCGGTATAGCACCCAATGGTTTTCGGACTCATGCGGATCTGGCCCAGGGCCTGTTGACTTTCCGTCAAATCACCGCCTTCGTTCACCCAGTATGCCGTTGCGCCTCCAGTTTGTTTCGGGATATCAATATCCCCCACAAGTCCGGTCAGCGTCCGTGTACCAAGGCGCATAACAGCCGCCGCATTGCGCAGCATGTCAATAAAAGATCCTGCCTGCATGTCCTCCGACACCAGGAACCCTCCGGCCGTTCCAACATTGGTTGACAAATCACGCTGCAGGAAATTACCGGCGGACAACACATCATGGGGAATAAAAGCACCCTTAGCGGTTCGGCCCACTTTATCTTCAAACGCCCGAGCACACTCCAATTCAAACCCGGCATGTTTTGCCTGGCTAGGATCTGCCAGAGCCCGCACCAGTTTCAAAAATGAAAACTGCTTCACATCCTTTTCCGTCATGCCGATTTCAGGCGAAAAATTTTCAATGGGTGCCGGCGCCCGTTTTTTCAATTCATCCAACACAAATGCCCTGAACTGATCAACGCTCCGACCATCATTGATCGCCGTTGCCGCATCATCTTCAAACCCATGGACTTTGCCCAGGGCGTTAATTTCCCCAATGCGCGCAACTTCAGCCTCCCTGGCTTCCTTGGCGGCATGGGCCATTGCGGCTTGAACATCAATATTGGAAGTATTTTCCTTATCTTCATCACCCATGTCTTTCTCCTTTGAATATGGGTTAAATTGTATATGCGACCGGCCAACACCAACTGTGGTGTCTGCAGGCACGCTGACTAAGCTGGCCTCAATTGGCCGCCATTTCATTTTATATATGTCTGGACCAACTTCGCTTTCTTCCAGCAGTTTAGCCTCAATAATTTCGTACCCAACTGAAATGTTTTTCCGGATGCCGTCAATCACATCCTTAAAAAATTCATCCGCCCGGGACCCTTTGCTGAACCGGACCACGGCCCGGCCTTTACGGTCCGCATCAATCCAGGCACTCTCAATGATGCCGATCACATCGTCATGATTATGCTGAGCAAGAAACGGGGCGGAACCTGATGCCATGAATTCCATATCCACCTCACCATCACCATGCCCAAGGATTTCATAGCCATACCACCTCAGATAAGGGTCTTCTGAAGAAAATGCGATTTCTACCGTCCTACTTTCTTCGTCAACTGCCTCCCGCTTGAATGTGGCAGTCCGCTTAAACGCTTCCTGTTCAATTCTCTTCCGTAATTGTTCCGTCTTGATTGACATTATCCCGCCCTTCTTGCTTGTTAAAAACGTTCAATTCCAGGCCATATTCCCTGGCAAGCTCAATAGCTCGTGAATTTTCAATAAAAATTTCTTCCAGATCATCACCTTTTTCGGCGGCAGTAGCCCATATAGACTTTATGTGATTTCCGACATCACGCTCGACGGACTTACTCTCCTTATCCGGGTCAACCCACTGCCAACCTCTTGGCCGCCAAACCGGCTTGTTGTACTGTTCGAACTTGCGCAGATCCAAACCGGAACGCCCAAAGGAAAGAAACTGATACAACCAGGATTCAAAAACGTCTTCACAGAAATGTTCAATCAACCATCTCTGCAACATTTTCCAGTTATCCCGGTCAGCTATTTCCCCTTGCCGAATTGAGGAATAACTGACGCCTTCCAGATCGTTTGCAAGTCCCACATAGGAAACATTGAGTCCGGAAGCGATGCCGCGCAGGATGGCTTTTTCAAAATCTGCAAACGCGGCATTTGGGTGGCTTGGATCAAAGAGCTTCAGGTCATAGCCATCCGGGGCCTGTTTAAATGTGCCCGGCTCAGCATCAAATAAAACATCAGCGCCGGATTCCTGGCCTTCGCTGTCTTCACCATCATCTTCAATGTATTCTTCTGCATCAGGATTGACAAAAATACCCATGGTGGATGCCCCGGTCCTGGAAGCAACCAGTTCTGATTCTTCGTATCCGTCAAGCATCTTGCACCTGGTGGCCGGTGCCGCCAACCAGGTCACCCCCCGGGATTGATTAACCCGCTCCTGGATAAACAGATGGATAATTTCATCCGCCGGGATTCGTTCCCGATCAAACCTGGAATAGTCGGAATGAATGGCATCTCCCGGATGCCGGGTCAATAAATGATAGGCCACAGGCCGCCCCCATTTATCCTTTTCAACACCCATGATAATTTTGTTTCCGTTTGACAATGTCATGTTCAGGTGATGATCCAGCTGATCAGCCTCTATGGGCTGCAGGGCGAACAGGTGAGAACTGTGTGAAAACAACTTCACCTTCCGGATCAGTATCTCCCCGTCCCTGGGGACCGCCGTCATAATCAGCTTTTCTAAGTCAATCATGGTTACCTGTCCGGTTACCGTACAGTTCTGTTTTTTGCAGAACTCTTTCCAGCCTGATTCAATAATGTCGTTGGCCGTTCGATTCAGTTTTCCATTAGACATCCTGCTTTTGACTTGAAGAGATACCCCTTTGTGACCAACAACATTGGTTTTAACCAAATTAAGAAACCGTAGGACATAATCATTATTCCTGGCCAAATCCCGGGCACGGTTTCTCAACCGCACCAAGGCGGAATAAATTTCAGTGTCTGCTGATGCTCCCCCTGCCACCCAGTCCTGGTATAGTCGGCCCGTATTTGCACCCGCATAATTGCGAACAATGATCTGTTTTTTCAACCTCTTAGGGTAAGTGGACTTCTTTTTTTTAAACGGCCACATATCAGAACCTCACTCTTACGGACTTCAACCCGTTTTTTGCAATTTTTTTACCGGCAAAAATCCGCTTAAGCCGCCCCAGTGCATCCATTTGATCGGTCAGGGACATGTGCTGCACCTGCAACCCGTTGATGGTTTGCTGCAGCTGGGTTTTGCCTGCCCGGCCTTCAATCGCCGCTTCCAGGGCATCAATGGCAATCTCCACCCATGTTCTGCCGTCATGGCCATCGGTCTTCGTGGCAAAGTCCGGCAGGATATCAATGATACCCTCACCCACCTGGTACCGCTCAAGTGTGTTGCTGACATGGGCCTGGTAATGATATTCGCCGTCGTCATATTCGGCAGTCGTGGCAAAGGGAAGTTCAACCAGGTGGCTGTCACCGTCTGCCGTGGAAACTATTTGGATGCGGGTATCGGACTTGACCAGGGTGTAGGTGATCACCCAGCCGGCGGATGCCGGAAAGTCATCCAGACTCACGGACCAGGAGACAGACTCCCCGGCTGTAATTTTTTTAGGTATGTTGGGCAAAACCGTTGTATATGACATTCACACGTCCCTTTTTTGGTTTGTGTAAATTATAACCCCGGTTTTAGGCTTCGTAAAAAAAGGCACTAAAAAGATAATAAAAGGCACTTGACAGGTTTTTTTCAGACCGGATTTTGGAGGTTTTCATCCCGCTGCTTTTGGATCCACCTTTCCAGGTCATCCGGCCTGGCAATCCAGGACCCCTTGCCGTCGATCTTAAACGCCGGCAGCCCTTTTTTAACCACAAAGTAAGAAATCTCCCGCCAGTTCACCCCTACGGCGCCACAGATCTCCTTGGCACCTTTGAACACAATCCGGTCTAATTCCATGCGTTCACACCCCCCACCACCCTACGTTGAAAACCACCAATAATTGATAATTAAATTTGGCTCATGTCGCGTTTTGGGGTCTTTTGAAATTTGATAACAAAAAAACAAGAATTGACTTGCATTACGGATCTTTATGATAGTAGATATTCGCCTTGCTATTAACTGGTTAGACTCGGATTGGAGCCAATGAAGGTAAATATCAAGACCCTGATAGATGATGTACAATGCTATGAAACCGTTCGTGAGCTGCGTTGGCCAAAAATACGTGAGTGTCCGTTTTGTGATTCCACAAACACAATCAAAAAAGGTTACGATGATAGGGAATCTGCCAAACAGCGCTATGAATGCAAAGAGTGCGGACAACGGTTCGATGATCTCACCGGGACCATTTTTGCTGGACATCACCAACCCCTTAAAGTGTGGATATTGTGCCTTTATTTCATGGGGTTGAATTTGTCCAACAACCAAATTTCCAAAGAGTTGGACCTTAATCGTGGAGATGTTCACAATATGGCTACTCAGCTACGCGAAGGCGTGGTAAAAAAAAGCCTCAAATAACTCTTCAGGATGAGGTTGAGTGCGATGAGGTATATATCGTTGCAGGGCACAAAGGAAACCCCGAGGCTGTATCAAAAAAAGGCCGGGATGGTCGCCGTAACCGATTAAAGGGTGCTAGAGGGCGTGGTACGCTGGAAAAAGAGAAGCCACCTATTTTCGGGATGATACAACGGTGTGGACAGGTTGTGATTCAAATGCTCCCCAATGTCCGGCAGGCCACCATTGAGCCTTTGATAAAGGCCACTATACAACCAGGAACATTGGTCTACACCGATGAGTATGCCATTTATAATCGGTTGGATGAATGGGGTTATGACCATGAAAGTGTGAATCATGGAGCCGGTGAATATGCCAGAGACGATGATGGAGACGGGTTTTATGAAGTCCATGTGAATACAATGGAAGGCTTCTGGTCATTACTCCGAAGCTGGATTCGCCCACATCGGGGCATCTCACAGGAAAAACTTCCTTTTTACCTCGGATTTTTCGAGTTCGTTCATAATGTTGGTAAACGAGGGAAATCCTTGCTTCACTCACTTATTGAGGTGATGATCAAATAAGACCCCAAAACCCGACATGAGCCTTTTTTTTAAGTTCAGATCATTACCCATACCACTGGTTAGTTGTGAAAGGGTTTCAATAGGAGCCGCAATGGTGGAGGCAAGTCTATGGGATTTTTTTTGCAAAAATAAAAAAAACAGGATGTAAAAGGCCAGCATCACACCAATGGCATAATAGCCGATTTTATCACTTAACGCTTTGAGTTTGAACACCGGGGCAAACACCCGGGCTTCATCCACCAGGGTAATCATTCTCCAGCCGGTCTCTTCAACAATTTCCTGGCTGAGCAAATATTTTTTTTCTCCGATACTCAGGGCACTGATGTGCTGTTTTGACTCAAAAATCGTTTTCATTTGAGAACGGATGGCCGGATTCTTATTCTTAGGAATAAGCACGAAATAAAGTTCCCATTTTGATTTTTGAGGTATGAAAACCCAAGAATATGTTGTAGTAGTCGGCGACTATGCAATGTTACCCTGAAAAGACAGAAGATCTCATGCGCCGATATTATGAAAGCCTGAACGAACGAGATCGCCGGAGATATGCTGGTATGGAAGCCCTTATATTGGGACATGGCGGTCAAAATTATATTGCCAAAATTTTGGGATGCAGCAGGAAAACTGTGCGTAAAGGCGCAGTTGAAGTTGCAAAGTTGCCTTTGCGTACAGTACAAGAACTTATTGGCAAAGTACCGGATGAACACCCTAAAATACGTAATGCTGGGGGAGGACGGAAACCGTATTGGATTTCCAACCCGGAAATAGATGAGCAATTTCTGGGCGCATTGCGTGATCATACGGCAGGAGACCCAATGGATGAGAAAATTCGATGGACGAACCTGCGTGCATGGGAGATCGTCGAAGCCCTGAAAGATGAGCATGGCATTGAAGTGAGCCGAAATGTTGTCCGTAAACTGCTTAAAAGACATGGCTATCGCCTCCGCAAAGCACAAAAAAGACTATCCTTGAGAAAAAGTGTACCTGATCGGAATGAGCAATTCGATAATATTGTGAAACTCAGATCGGTGTATCTGAAGGCCGGTAATCCGATTATCAGTATGGATACCAAGAAAAAGGAGCATCTTGGCAATTTTTATCGGGACGGTCATCTTTATACGCTCGAAGAATTGAAGGTATATGATCATGATTTTCCAAGTTTTGCAGAAGGTGTGGTCATTCCCCACAGCCTGTATGATTTACAGCTCAATATCGGATATGTTCAGGTGGGGACGAGTCATGATACCAGTGAATTTGCATGCGACAGCTTCCGTCATTGGTGGTATGATTATGGCTGCAAAAATTACCCGAATGCAACGTCAATTTTAGTTTTGTGCGACGGCGGAGGCAGTAACAGCTCACGACATTACCTTTTTAAACAGGATCTTCAAATTTTGGCAGATGAGATCGGGATTGAAATTCGAATCGCTCACTATCCCCCGTATTGTTCGAAATACAACCCGATTGAACATCGTCTATTTCCCCACATAACACGTGCATGCCAGGGTGTCGTTTTTTCAAGTTTGAAGCTGGTTACAGATCTGATCTCTAAAACGCGAACCCACAAGGGGTTAAAGGTCTTCGTTCATGTCATTGAAAAGGCTTACCAAACCGGCAGAAAAGTCTGTAAAAACTTTAAATCAACAATGCGCATTGTATTCGATGAAACCTTGCCCAAGTGGAATTATTGTGCAGTTCCAAAAGGATTTTGAAAATGGGTAACTTATTTAAAACTCATTCCTTAAGAATATTAAACGCATCCGGTTTTTTCACTGTCTGGCTGATATTGGTTTTGTAAACATGAGCTTTCAGTTCTTTTAACCCTAAAAGCTGCTCGACCTTCTCCGGCATGGCCAGAATCATTCCCGAGCCGTCAACCATAAAAGCGCCCGCATCCCAGGGAATATCAAGGTCAAGAATACTTTGTATAAACCTGTCAATGGTCACATCCAGACCCGAGACCCCCTCCAAAAAATTACCGTTGTAAATAGGCACAATGTTTGAAACCATCCACCCCTGGCCGACAGGGTCAAGATACGCTCCGGTCCAGACAGGCTTTCTTTTGGGGTTGTGCCGGGCATCGGCCTCGTAATAAAAATTGTATTCTTCCATATGCAGTACCGGTCCATACTGACCCGGCGCATCGGCCATGAAAGGGTAAAGTCGATTCATCCCGTCCCAGGTATTAAGGTAGGCCTGGGTAACAATGGGGCTGTTGTTTACAATGGATATCAAAAGCGGATCCAGAATTTCGCTGCAGGACGCTTTTTGCCGTTCATCTTTACCCATGGGGGTGCTTGAGGAATAATACAAGCTGGCGCCGCCGTTGTCCTGGATTTTATAATAGACCCCGTTTTCATGGAACCCGAAATCCGCCTCCCCGTTGTGGAATCGGCAGTTATCCCGGCCGGTAAAAAAACGTTCATGGTCGGACTGCATCATCACGGCATACCTGGAAATCTCCTTAAGCTGGTTGTTGATATTTGCCACTTCCCGGGAGGTGATCTCTTCAAGATTCAGGATCACTTCCCATCTCAACGTCTCCTGATTTTTCTGTGAGATATAAAGGTTAATGCCGAAGTACAAAATCAGCAATACCATCTCAATGGCAAATATGGGCACAAGGGAGCTGGTCAGGTAGTGGCGGTAAATTATGGACTGTAATGAATTCGCGTCCTTTTTCATATTGTAATTATTTTTTAAACCTCCAGTTCAACAGTCCATAGACCGAACGTGCCACGTCAACAGGCAGGATGAAAAATAAATTTTAATGCTGCTTTTTTTAATGCTGCTTATTGGTAACACGGGATCGGTAAAAAATCATTAGAAATGTGGAACAGATCAGAGTAAAGATTTTGATGGAAAAATAACTGAAACATTTGATATACTGTGTCTTATATCAAAAACGTTACCTATCTGTGGAAAAGGCTGGATCTTTCATCATATTACGGCAAAGGAGTGAAACCATGCAATGCCATGAAGTGGATTACGAAATTTTCGGGGATGACATGCAGGCTGTTGAGGTGGAACTGGATCCCGGCGAAACCGTGATTGCCGAGGCTGGAGCCATGAACTGGATGGAGCAGGGCATCCAATTTGAAGCAAAAATGGGGGATGGGTCCACTGCAGACACAGGAATTATGGGCAAACTCTTTAGCGCAGGCAAACGGGTGCTCACTGGCGAGAGCATGTTTCTTACCCATTTTACCAACCAGGCACATGAAAAAAAAAGAGTGGCCTTTTCCGCACCCTATCCCGGAAAAATTATTCCCATTGACATGGCTGCCATCGGGGGACAGTTAATCTGCCAGAAGGATGCATTTTTATGCGCCGCTCTTGGCACAAAAGTTTCCATTACCTTTAACCAAAAACTTGGGGCCGGTTTTTTCGGTGGCGAAGGTTTTATTCTACAGCGCCTGGAAGGTGACGGTATGGCGTTTGTTCATGCCGGCGGCACCATCGTTAAAAAAGAGTTGAACGGCGAAAGACTGATGGTGGATACCGGCTGCATCGTGGCATTTTCCCAGGGAATTGACTATGACATCCAGCGGGCAGGCGGGCTTAAATCCATGTTTTTCGGCGGCGAAGGTTTGTTTCTGGCGACGCTGGAAGGACAAGGCAGCGTTTATCTGCAAAGTCTGCCGTTCTCCCGCCTGGCAGACCGCATCATCAGCCATGCACCAAGCGCCGGTGGCTCAGCCAAAGGCGAAGGATCAGTGTTAGGTGGTCTTGGACGCCTGCTGGACGGAGATTAAGATTTAGCGCAAATGATATTGATACTTAATCGTGCTCTTAATCTTGCTCCTGCTCTTGCTCCAGACTATGAATTCGAGCAGGAGCAAGATTAAGAGCACGAGCAAGAAAAAAGGAAAATCATGCAACGTCTAATCTACCCAGTGCTTGGGGTCGTGCTTTGTCTATTCTGCGGTTGCGCCACAACGGCCAAAATTGTCATGCGTGATGATCCATTAATCGGAACCGTGGTCAGAGGGGACACCGGAAAACCTGTTCGCTTTGCCGACCTTATGGATAAGCTTATCCACAGCGATATAATCTATCTATCCGAAAAGCATGATAATCCCATGCACCATGCCATCCAGCACCGGGTTATCCAGGCCCTCCTTAACCAGGGACATGCCCCGATCCTTGGATTTGAATTTTTTTCGTACCAGGACACCCCTTTACTGCTCAATTTGGTGGATGCCGGCAAAAAAGAACATTCCCCCAAGATGGAAAAAGCCGTTGAACAACGGATCCGCAAAAAACTTGGATGGGAAAACCAATCCGACACCATGTGGGGCTATTACTGGGATCTGATAATGCTTGCGGCAGATAACGCCTTTCCTGCCGCAGGCCTTGATCTGTCCGCCACCCAAAAGCGCCGGATTACCCGCAAAGGACTTGAGGGTCTGTCCCCCATAGAGTTAGAGCAGTTATTTTCCACAGGGATTTCAAACACTGCATATGAATCGTACATGAAATCGGTTTTTGTATCGGTACATTGCGGCATGGATCATGGCCGGATGACGGATCGGCTTTATGATACCTGGGTAACGCGCAATGACCGGATGGCCCGGTCCGTGGTTCAACTGTTAAATGCTGTGCAAACCAAAGACCGCGACGAGGCAGGACGAAAAACAGGACCTGTTGTCATCATAATAGGCGCAGGCCATACCGAGTATGGTTTAGGTGTCATAGACCGGGTACATCACCTTAAACCAACCGCTATCCAGACAAATTTAGCCATAACGGAGATAGAAAGAGAACCGGCAGACCTATCGCAATATTTACCCCCCCTGTCCCTTGAAGGGTTTGATCCGGTGCCCCCTGCAGATTTCCTGTGGTTCACCCAGCGGGCATCCTATGACGATCCCTGTGAAAAATTTAAATCTGTATTAGAAAAAATGAAAAAACGCAAAAAAAATTAAGGGTATCAAATTCTTATAATAACCACGGAAGACACGGAAAGCACTGAAAGCACTGAAAGTTAGGATCAGCCTTGAAATTCATTTCCGTGTTCTTCCGTGTTTTCCGTGGTTCACCCGCAATACGCCCAAGGTTTTGGTCATCCCAAGCGCATCATAATGCCCGGTTGCCAAGGCCTCTTCATACACCTGGCGCGGCGGCTGACCGCCTTCTTCGGGATTGAAAAAGATATCATGGATAACCAGAAATCCCCCCGGGATAATATGGGGCGCCCAGGTCAGAAAATCCGTATGTGCCGCTTCAAAGGAATGCCCGCCGTCGATGAACACCATGGAAAGCGGTGTCTTCCACATGCGGCCTGCTGTTTTTGAGGTACAGACAATGGGCACCACCGTGTCTTCTAAGCCTGCCCGGGAAAGTGTCTGACGAAATAAAGGAAACGTATTAATGCTTAACGTTTTCTCATCGTAAAGGTCCGGGTCAAAATATTGTTCACCCGGTTGCTGTTCTTCGGAGCCCGCATGATGGTCGATGGAAAATAAAATACCGCTGTTCTGCTTGCAGGCAGACCCGATAATGGCGGCAGACCGCCCGCAATAGGATCCGATTTCCAGCACCGGGCCGGTCCTGGAGGCAGCCAGGGAAAGATCATATAAACGAAGGGCCTCATCGTCATCCATAAACCCCTTGATGGTATTTAAAAATTCAAAATCAAGCGATGCGGTCATATGATCTTTTCCTCGTCATAACTTTTCACCAGTATGTCCCGGGGTTTGGAACCGACCTGGGGCCCGACAATCCCCTCATGCTCCATCATCTCAATGAGCCGGGCAGCACGGTTGTAACCGACGCGCAACCGACGCTGCACATAGGAAATGGAAGCCTGGCGATCGTTAGTAACCAGGGCTACAGCCTCATCGTATTTTTCATCATATTCGGATTCGTCAAACATTTTTTCCTGGCCGTCGTCATCGCCCTGGATCACCTCTTCGTTATAATCCGGCCGGCGCTGATCTTTAAGAAACGCGGTAATCCGGGCAATCTCTTTTTCGGAAATAAAGGCGCCCTGGATACGCATGAGCTTTCCAGTTCCGGGAGGACAGAACAGCATGTCTCCATTGCCAAGCAGGCTTTCAGGCCCCCCTTGGTCAATGATGATCCTGCCGTCAATTTTTGAAGACGTCTGAAACGATAACCGTGTGGGAAAATTAGCCTTAATTGTGCCGGTGAGCACGTCAGCGGACGGACGCTGGGTGGCGATAATCAGATGAATACCTGCCGCCCGGGCCATCTGGGCCAGGCGTGTCAGGGCATATTCCACATCCTTGGAGGCCACCATCATCAGATCCCCGAGTTCGTCCACGACCACCACAATAAAGGGCAGGCGCTCCAATGGCAGTCCGCCGGGAAGCATAACATCCTCGGGCGAGGTTCCCGGATCAATATCCCGGAGCCGTTCGCCGACCATCTCATTAAACTGTGCGATATTTCTAAGGCCTGACAATTCCAGCAACTCGTACCGTCGTTCCATTTCCCGGACAGCCCAGAAAAGTGCATTGGTGGCTTTTTTCATATCCGTGACCACAGGGGTAATCAAGTGGGGAATATCATTATACACGGAGAGCTCAATACGTTTGGGGTCAATCATGATCAGTTTGACCTCATCGGGCGTGGCCTTGTACAGCAAACTGATGATCATGGAATTTAAGCCCACACTTTTACCCGTACCAGTGGCACCGGCAATGAGCAGATGGGGCATTTTATCCATTTTGGTGGCCACGGGCTGACCAAGAAGATCCTTTCCAAGGCCAAGGGTCAACAAAGATTTGGACTGGACAAACTCCCTGGATGCAATCATTTCACGTAAATTTACAAATTCGCGTTCATCATTGGGGATTTCAATGCCCACCACATCCCGGCCCGGAATAGGCGCCACAATGCGGATGGAGATAGCGGCAAGGGCAAGGGCAAGGTCATCGGAAAGCCCTACGATCTTTGACAATTTGATGCCGGGGGCCGGACGATACTCAAATGTGGTAATAACAGGCCCTGGAAGAATTTCCACGACCTCACCTTTTACATTGAAATCCTCCAGTTTACTTTTCAAAATACTAGCCTTGTTCTGGAGTTCATCCGTGTCAATCTGCCTGCGAATTTTTTGTTTCTCATCCAGAAAAGACAAACCAGGCAAAACAAAATCGGCCTTTTGCCGGATATCTTTTGGGTAAGGATCGGCCACATACTCTTTGTCATCGGTTTCCACCGCCACAATGGTGGGGCCAAGGGATTTTTCGGGCTTGGATTTTTTTTTAGGTGACGAGATATTCCGGGGACGGGGTTCGGGGTCATCAAACTGTTTTGGGATTACAGTCTCATGTGTTTCCGGCACAGGAGAAAAATCGGTCACATCCATATGAGACTCACCATTATCCCCGTCATTTTTTCCACTGAATCTTGGAAGGACGATCAAGGATTTTAGTTTTTCCGCCCGGGCAAGTCCGGCTGCTTTTCTCTCCTGCCTTTTGTTTTCAAGGATCTGTTTTAAATACCCGGCACCTTCGGCCATATCCTGTGAAATTATCCGGAAAAACCGGACCAGCCGCCCCCAAATAAAATTAAGTACCTCTTTTAAGGAAATGCCGGTAATCAGCATAACGCCCAGCAGCACAAAAAAACATAAAAATATGGCACAACCGGTGATATTTGCATATTTGAGCAAAACTCCAGCAAGCCAGCCACCCACTTTTCCGCCGGCAGAAATCGTGGTGTCGGAAAACGCATAGGTTTCATTAAACAGAAAAAAAACACTACCCGTGGTCATCATCAGAATCAGTCCCCCTGTCAGGGTCAGCCAGATGACGTACGGGGATTTTTTTTTGATAAGCCCAAGACCAAGAAGACAAAGAAGCAAAGGAACCCACAGGGCGCCGATACCAAACAAAAAAATAAGCAGCCCGGCAACATGTGCACCGATCAGGCCGAACTGATTATTCACCCGATCCGGAAAAGTAAAAAAATGATTGCCCACGCACGGATCGCCGGCATGATATGAAAAAAGGCTTACCGATGTAAGAATAATCAGAAATATTAAAAAGATGCCGAACAGTTCTTTTTTCATATTTCAATAATAACGGGGACAATCAGGGGCCTGCGATTTATGGCGAAAGCAAAATACTGCTTAAGTGCCCGCTGCAGTTTTTTTCGAATCAGTTCCACCCGGGAATCAATCCCGGCTTCAATCTCTTCAACGATTTCCAGGATCACGCACTGGGCATCATCCACAAGATAGCCTGTGGCGGAATCAAATACAAACCCTTTGGAAATCAGTTCCGGCCCGTAAAGCACCACCCCGGTTTCCTCATCAATGATCATGGTCACCACCACAAGGCCGCCTTCGGACAGTTCCCGGCGCTCTTTCAGCACGGAGCGGCCCACATCGCCGATGCCTTTTCCATCCACAAGAATCCGGCCGGTCTGCACCCGTTCCTCAATCCTGCCCCCTTTTTCCCTGTCAAAGGCAATGACCTGGCCGTTTTCAGCCACAATCACGTTACTGCGGGGCATACCCAGTTTTTCAGCAAGCCGTGCATGTACCACAAGATGCCGGTATTCACCATGGATGGGGATAAAATACTTAGGTTTTGTCAGGTTGATCATCATCTTAAGCTCTTCCTGGTGGGCATGACCCGAAGCATGGATCTGGGCGATCTTGGAATAGACGACTTCGGCACCCCTTCGGTAAAGCTTGTTAATAATGCCGGCAATGGCTTTTTCATTACCCGGGATATGCTTACTCGATAAAAGCACGGTATCCCCTTTACGGACATTGATGTGCTTGTGAACGCCCGAGGCCATGCGGGCCAAAGCAGACATGGGCTCGCCCTGGGAACCTGTGGTGATGATCACCACTTCATGGTCTTCAAGCTTATGAATCTGTTTGATATCCACCACCAGGCCCGGGGGGCACTTAAGATAGCCTAAACGCATGGCCACATCCGTAATTTGTTCCATGCTGCGCCCATTGAATATAACCCGGCGGTTGTTGTGTCCGGCAATATCAATCACCTGCTGAATACGAAACACATTGGAGGCGAAAAGCGCAACAATCACCCGTCCGGTAGAGGCTTCAACCAGTTTTCCTAAATTTTTTGCAACCTCCTGTTCAGACATGGCATAGCCCTCTACTTCCACATTGGTGGAATCGGAAAGCAGCGCCATCACCCCCTTTTCGCCAAACCGGGCAAAACTTGAGATATCGGTATTTTTCATGATGTCGGCGGAGTGGCTGATGCGGAAATCTCCGGTATGGACCACAACACCTTCAGGGGTTGTGATGGCCATCCCCACACCGTCAATGGTGGAGTGGCTGACCCGGATAAACTCGATGTCAAAGGGTTCAATGGTCAACACCTCTCCCGGGTTGACCAGGTTGAGATCCACACGGGTATTGAGATCAAACTCAATAAGCTTGTTGCGCACAATCTCCAGGGTAAAGGCCGTGCCGTATACCGGCAGATGGATTTCGCGCAAAAGGTAGGGTAAGGCACCGATATGGTCTTCATGGGCGTGGGTCAGGATAATCCCTTCGATTTTATCCATATTCTCCCGAAGGTAATCCATCGCCGGGATAACGATATCAACGCCCAACATATGGTCCTCAGGAAACATGATGCCTGCGTCAATGATGAAAATAACGTTATCATACTCCACCACCATCATGTTCAGGCCTATTTCTCCAAGACCTCCAAGGGGTATGAGTTTAAGCATTTATATTATCCAGACCCGATATCAAATACAAATGGACAGCTTTTCAAAAACGGCGTCCGCCCAGTCAATCAGCCAGTTGCGCTGCTCAACCGTGGCATACCCCATACAATCACACCTGATATTGGTTTTAATTCTTACTAACAGCTCACAGGACAAGGTGGTTTCTTCAAGCATCAAGGCAAACACATGGGGACCACAGGCCTTATGGGCGGCCTGGGTTTCCGTCAAAATACCGGAATCCAACTCAAGCCAGTAGATCCCACCCACGGTGGCAGCCTCAAGATACGTGTCAAAATACTGTTTTAAGGCTGTGTAATCCTTAAGCGTAAAGCCGTCTATAACATACTGTTTCATAATGAAGTAAATTAACACAGAAACCTTGAACTATGCAACCTGAACTTAAACGCACATAGCAATTCTAAAAATAGTTGCAAAGCAAACCATTAATAGTTTAAAAATAGTATAAAAACCAGGCATCATTTGTGTCCCCCGGGTGGCATGTTTTTATGGATAGGGTTGAATAACGACAGGAGAACAAAATGTTACATAAAATCATCAGCCGGACCCTGCCCTATTTCCCGCCAAACGTAATCTGGCAATTTTCAAAAAGCTATATCGCAGGCAAAACCATCCAGGATGCCATCAATGTTACAAAAACCCTGAACCGGGAAAAGGTTATGGTAACCCTTGACATTCTTGGTGAATTTATCAAGACCATGTCCCAGGCAGCGAAAAACCGGGATGACTACCTTGCCCTTATCCGCACCACTAAAGCGGCAGGAATTAACGCCAACTACTCCGTGAAACCAACCATGTTCGGTCTTTTAATCGATAAAAAGACCTGTTTTGAATACATGCGGGAAGTTACTGCCGAGGCGGCATCCCATGGCAACTTTGTCCGCATTGACATGGAAAACTCGCCCTGTGTGGATGATTCCATTGATATTTTCCGCAGACTTAAACAGGAATTTCCCCAAAACATTGGTCTGGCGATCCAGGCGTACCTGAAACGCACCTTAGGCGATCTCGAATCCATGCTGGATTTGCGTCGTAATGATGCAGTCCTGAACATCAGACTGGTCAAGGGAATCTATGTGGAACCGGCAGCCATTGCATATAAGGATTACCACGAAATTAATACCCACTTTTTAGAAGACCTTGAATTCATGCTTAAAAACGATGTCTATGCAGCCATTGCCACCCATGACACGCCCCTGATCCAGGGGGCACTTGACCTGATCGACACATACCAGGTACCAAAGGATAAATATGAATTCCAGATGCTCTACGGCGTGACACCGAAAAAACGCCGGAAGCTTGTGGAAAACGGCCACAGAATGCGGGTTTACGTACCTTTTGGAGAGCAGTGGTTTGGTTATTCCACCCGCAGGCTCAGAGAAAATCCGGCCATGGTCAAACATATTATCAAGGCGTTGTTTTATAAAGGATAATTATTGCCTATATTCTGTTTTTCGGGATTGGTTCTAACATCGGCCGCTGTAGGGGCAGGCCACCGTGCCTGCCCCAACGAGGGAAACCACAGGGGGATTGCCCCTACAAAAAATGGCCGACAATAGAATCAAGCCCTGTTTTTCATTCCTTTTTAGGCGATTTTGCCGGCCTCACCCCTTTTTTAGGACAGTATTTTTCAAGCACACACCGGTAACAATGGGGTCCGACCGGGCGACAGGTGCCCTGGCCAAAGGTGACCAAAATTCGATTCACTTCTTTCCAGAATTTTTTTGGCAGCTTTTTTCTTAATGCGTTTTCCGTATCAAGGGGGGTTTTTGTTTTCACATATCCCCAGATATTCATGATCCGGTGTACATGGGTGTCCACACAGATGGCATCCTTGTCAAAGGCCACCGCCCTGACCAGATTGGCGGTTTTACGCCCTACCCCTGGAAGCGTGACTAACGCGTCAATTTCATCAGGTACTTGCCCTTGAAAGGCGTCCAGAGCTTTGGGTAGTTTTGATAAATAGTTCGCTTTGGATTTGTAAAACCCTACGGGGAAAATCAGTTTTTGAATCTGGGACGTGGAAAGCGTCCGCAATGCGTCAGGGTCCGGGGCCAGTTCCAGCAGCCGCTGTGCGGCAACCGCCGTAACGTCATCTTTGGTTCTCGCGGACAGGATGGTGGCCACAAGCACTTTAAAGGCAGACCGGCTCTGGACGGCAATCAGGTCCACCACCGGCACCTGGTAGGTCTCAACCTCCTGCCTTAAGGTATTAAGAAAAAAGGCGATATCAATGGCCATGCCATCACTTGAACAGGGTTGTTGCAAAATAATAGATCAACGGCAAAAATATGGCCGGCAGCATGTTGCCCACGGCGATTTTTTTTTCCCGGATCATGTTCAATCCAATGGCTGCGATGAGCAGTCCTCCTGCCCCGGACATCTGGCTGACCACCGAAGGAATCAGATAGGGTTTTATAAACCCCGCGGCAAGGGTTATGGCGCCCTGGTAAACCAGAACAGCCCCGGCGGATAGCCCGACCCCGATCCCTAAAGATGCGGTCAGGATAATCGAAGTTACACCGTCTAAAAAGGATTTGGCAAACAAGGTATCATGGTTGCCTGTGAGCCCGCTTTCAAGGGAGCCCACAATAGCCATGGAGCCCACACAGAATAAAAGAGACGCCGTAACAAAGGCCGTGGACATGGAAGGGGTTGAGGCGTTGGGCGCCGTAAATTTTTTTTCCAGAAAATCCCCAAGGTTTTTAAGGTGCGCTTCTATGGCTAAAAACTCACCTATAACAGCACCAACGGCAAGGCTGATAATGATCACCAGAATGTCCGGGCAGCCCAATGCACTTTTCAGACCGATGAGTATGACGGACAGAGCAATGGCCTGGAACACGGTAGTATTGTACTTTTCAGGAATACCATTTCGAAACAGCATTCCAATGGTTGTACCCGCCAGAATGGCAAGGATATTTACGATGGTTCCCAGCATGATAAATATAGAAATTTACAGGCTTTGGATATAGTTCACACCGTTTTCAAACAGCCTTATCCCGGTGATAATGGTCTCTTCCAAGGTTTTTCCAAGACGAATTGCTTCAGCTTTCTGCCTGGGCCAGTCCGGATGGTTGCCAAAATGGTTATAGCCTTCGGGATGGGGCATCAGGCCAAATATTCGGCCTGTGGGATCACAGATCCCCGCGATATCATCCAGTGCCCCATTGGGATTAGCCGGAAAGGCGCCGTTTGCAGGCGCACCATTTTCATCTGCATACCGGAACACCACCTGGCGGTTGGCGACAAGGCGTTCAATAACGTCAGGTTCCGCCACAACCTTTCCTTCACCATGGCGTACCGGATAGTCAGATACACCCAACCCTTTTGTAAACACACAGGGACTGTCTGCATCGGGCACAAGCCGGACCCACTGATCCCTGAAATTGCCGCAGTCATTATAGGTAATGGCCACGGACCTGCGGGTATACTCCCGGTCCAGTCCAGGCAAAAGGCCTAAATTCACAAGGGCCTGAAAACCATTGCAGATACCAATAACAAGCTTGCCGGCATCCACGAAATCCAGCAGGTCTTTGCCGATATTATTCTTCAGTTTCAAGGCCTGAATCACCCCTGCCCCATGGTCGTCCCCCCAGGAAAAGCCGCCGCCAAATGCAAGGATCTGAAAATCCGCCAATCGGACATCGCCGCGGATCAAAGAGTTAATATGTACTCTGTGGGCATCAGCGCCGGCCTTTTCAAAGGCAAAGGCGGTTTCATAATCACAGTTCAGGCCAAATCCCGTCAGTATCAGCGCTTTTACAGCGCTTGCGCCGCTCATATCTTATCTCCAAAGGTCTTGTTGAATGCTGAATCAAGGGTTGCAATGGTCAAATCCGCCACAGGGTTACCGTCCGATGCAATTTTAAGCCGGTCATGACCGTCGGTTACCATGCCCAGACATGCACAGGGCAGACCCTTACACAATTTTTCAAAGGTTTGTTTTTTATCCGGGGCCACGGTGACGATAAACCGTCCTGCAGACTCGGAAAATAAGGCTTTTTCACTGGAAAGCGGCAGATCGTTTGTCCGGGGCAGCGCGGCCAGATCAATGTCAAGGCCCAGTCCGCCGGCCATTGCCACAAGACTGAAGTGAATGCCTAAACCACCGCGTCCCACAGCATGGCAGGAGGCAACCAGTTCGGTGTCAATGGCTTTTTCCAGGGCTTTGTACAAGGTTTTAAATTTTGAAAAGTCAACCAAGGGTACATTGAGACCGGTTTTATCAAACATCTCGTAATACTCCGATGCCCCCAGCTCGTCTCCGGTGCTGCCCAGCACATAAACAAAATCGCCCGCTGTTTTGGGTTCCAGGGTCACACACCGGCTGACATCGGAAACCAGGGATACGGCGGAAAACTGAACCGTCTCAAGGGCTGACACTTTGATACGCTCACCAAACGCCCCTTCCAGATGGCCGTCCACATACATGGAGTCCTTACCGGAGAGCAATGGAATCCCATAGGCCATGCAGGCATCTTTCAAGGCCCGGCAGGCCCGGACAAGCTGGGCTGCCTTAAATTTTCCGTCCGGATTGGACAAGGCGTCATATCCAATATCCGGCCAGCAGAAATTGTCCACCCCGCCGATGTGGTCCAGAGAACCTCCCACGGCAATAAGACGACGAACCGCCTCATCAATGGTACAGGCCATCATATGATACGCATCAATTTTTGAATACCAGGGCAAAATGCTTTGGGAAAAGGCAAGCCCGCGCTCGCTGGTCAACACAGGCCGGGTCACCGACGCATCCGTGGGGATGTTACGGTTGATTCCCACCAGGGGCTTGATCACGGATCCGCCTTGGACCTCGTGGTCATATTGACGAATGATCCACTCTTTGCCGCAAACATTGGGCCTGGCCAGCATCTGTTCAAGCAGGCCATTAAAATTTGTTGGTGCGGAAATCACGGGTTCGGTCAGGCCGCGCGCCTTAGGCGGCGTCCAGATCGCATCAAATTCCCAGGCCGGGAATCCTTTATCAAGAAGATCCATATCCACATAAGCACAGGTTTGGTCTTTGTACTTGATATGCAGTTTACCCGAATCCGTATATTTACCAATGACCGTGGATTCCACCTCATGGAGCTCAGACAGCGCCATGAACCGGTCCAGATTTTCGGGCTTAACGGCAATGGTCATGCGCTCCTGGGATTCGGAAATCCAGATTTCCCACATATCCAGGCCCTCGTATTTCAAGGGCACCTTATCAAGCCAGACCTCACACCCGTTGGAGAGCATGGCGGATTCGCCGACGGAAGAAGACAATCCCCCGCCACCGTTATCCGTAATAAAGGTGATCAGCCCTTCATCCCGGCATATCAGCAAAAAATCATGCATTTTTTTCTGGGTGTAAGGATCGCCGATCTGGACATGCCCGGCCGGGGTGTTTTCGGAAAAGCTTTTGGAAGAAGCTGTTACCCCGTGGATGCCGTCTTTGCCCACACGGCCGCCGCTCATAATGATCAACTCGCCCGGGGAGGTGGTTTTTTCATGGCTTGGCTTTCCATTCACGGTTTTGGGCATAATCCCCAAAGCGGTTACAAAAACCAGGGCTTTGCCCATGTAACCGGGGTCAAACAGGGTCTGGCCAAAGGTCGTCGGCACCCCGCTTTTATTCCCCCCGTCCTTGACACCTTCAATAACCCCGTCAAGCAGACGCCGGGGATGAAGGGGTGGTTTTAACGGACCGTCATAATTGATATCGCCCACGCAGAAGCCGAAACTGCCCATGAACAACTTGGAACCAAGGCCCGTGCCCATGGGATCGCGGTAAACGCCCACAATCCCTGTGATGGCGCCGCCGTAAGCTTCCATGTTGGACGGTGAATTATGGGTTTCACCTGTGATGACATAGTTGTTTTCATCATCGAAAGACCCTATACCGGCATTGTCCCATAACACCGAAACCACCCAGTCTTTGGACGCTTTCAGAGCCAGGGTGGGTGCTTTGATATAGGTGTTAAACAGCGAATTTTCCTGCGCGGTTTCACCGGTTTCCGTGTCCGTATACATGAAAATACCGTTAAAAGTGTTGTGACAGCAATGATCCGACCGGGACTGGGAGATATATTCAAGCTCCACATCCGTAGGCTTTGATAACCCCATTTGTGCCCGTTCTGCCAGGACCTTTTCATCCAGGAAATACCCCCGGATCACAGGAATATCCCTGGGATTCAGTGACAGACTGCGCTCATGGGAAATTTGGGCAAGGATCTCATCGGTATCAATATCCATGGTATCAAAGCCGGGCGTATGATTTAAAATAACCTTGGCAGCTTTTACATCCGCCCCGATCTTTTTGTCCCATTGGTCTTTGCTGAACACTTTGTATTGCTGAATAATGCCGTTGGACAAAATCTGCCCGGCGATCTTTTCAACATCTTCCCGGGTCAGGTCAGCCCCGGTCAAGCAGTACCGTTTAGATGTGTAAATGTTCTCATGGGCCGAAAAATCTTTTTTAAGAAGATCCCTGACCGCTTCCACAGCCGTAGCGCCGGCATTATCCCGAACCCCTGGACGAAATCCAACCCAGATACAAAAATTAAAGTCGATATCTAAAGGCGAAAGGCTGGATTCCTGAATAACAGGATTGGTAAACACCTCCCGGCGTATGGTTTCCAGTTCGTCCTGACTTAGATCAGACTCCACGGTCACGATATTGATGCAGCGCGCATCATCTATTTTAATACCGAAATAGGTACCGGCCTTCTTCATCAAAGACCGGCCTTCGGCATCCCTTAATTCCTGCTTTAGCGTGATTTCGATGTTGGAAATCATTATAATCCACCGTTGAATAATTTGACTATGTCATTATAAAAAACATAAATTATTAAAGTCATCAGCAAAACAGCCCCAAACTGAACCATTCTCTCGCGCACCTGGGTGCTGACAGGGCTGCCTTTGACCGCTTCAATGCTTAAAAACAATAGATGCCCCCCATCTAAAACCGGGATGGGGAACAGATTGATGATCCCAAGATTTACAGAGATGAGCGCGATAAACCATACAAAATTTTCAAACCCGGCTTTGGCCTGATCTCCGGCCATCTTGGCGATCATGATGGGACCGCCCAGATTGTCGGCAGACACGGCCCCTGTGAACATTTTTACCACGGACAAAATCGTCAGTTTCACCATCCCGTAGGTATCGGATACGGCACGGATCCCAGCTTCAACAGGATTTAAAGGACGGTGAAAGGTTTCGCCGGTACCGATAATACCAATCACAAACCGGTTCACGGTCTCCCCAAACAGGTTCTTGTCTTCCCGTATCCTGGGTGTAATCGTAAAAGACCGTATTTCACCTTCCCGTTCCACAAGAACGGCCAGGGGCTTGCCTTCACTTTTTGAAACAATTTGGGAGATGTCTTCAAAAGAATGAACGGGCGTGTTGTCAATATCCTTTATAACATCACCCTTTTTAATGCCTGCTGCCATGGCGGCAGAATCATCCATGACCTGACCCACCTGGGGCAGTCCCATGTACACACCGCTGATTTGATATAAAAAATAAAAAATCACGATGGCCAGAAAAAAATTAAATGCCGGGCCGGCAGCGGCGATCAGCGCCCTTTGTCCCACGCGTTTATGGGTAAAGGAAAGATGACGGTCTTTTTCATCCAGGGCCTGGGCAGCACCAGGCTCCTCTCCGGTCATTTTAACATATCCACCCAGAGGAATGGCTGAGATACAATATTCGGTCATTCCCCGTTTTATTTTAAAAAGCTTTGGTCCAAACCCCAGGGAAAAGACCTCAACCCCCACGCCGCAGGCCCGGGCGACAAGAAAATGACCCAGTTCATGGACAAAAACGAGTACGCCAATAACAATGATAAATGCAAAAAGGGAATACCCCATATCGATTTTCCTAAACTTTGTTACGCAAGATTTTGGATCAGGGATTGTGCTTTATTCCTGGCCCAGCGATCGGCCTCAATAATACCTGAAAGCTCAGGATTGTCAATGCAGGTATGGGCACCCATGACGTCACCGACCAGGGTGAAAATATCAGCAAAACGGATACGTTCTTTTAGAAAAGCATCCACGGCAGCTTCATTGGCAGCATTCATAACAGCAGGCAGGGTCCCGCCTCTGCGGCAGGCTTCACTGGCAAATTCAAGGGAAGGAAAGCGTTTTAAATCAGGGGAGTCAAAGGTTAACCCACCCATGCCGGCAAAATCAGGAAAATTTAAATTAAGATCCATGCGGTCCGGATAGGAAAAGGCATAGGCAATGGCATGTATCATGTCCGGCTCGCCTAGTTGCGCGATAACACCACCGTCTTTGAACCCCACCATGGAATGGACAATGCTCTGGGGGTGAATTAACACCTGGATCTGATCAACACTGATATCAAACAGCCGAACCGCTTCAATGACCTCCAACGCCTTGTTCATCAGGGTGGCGGAATCAATGGATATTTTAGCACCCATGTTCCAGGTGGGATGGTCCAGGGCCCGGGCTGGCGTAATCAGCTTAAACCGGTCATGGGGCAGATTTCTGAAAGGGCCGCCCGAGGCCGTGAGAAAAATTTTTTTAAGATCGCGTTTTTGGTTGCCCTGCAGGCATTGAAAAATGGCGCAGTGCTCGGAATCAACCGGTAGGATATCAACCCCTTTTTCACGCGCCCGTGCCATAACAATGTCACCGGCCATAACCAGGGTTTCCTTGTTGGCTAGGGCCAGTTGCTTGCCGGCGTCAATGGCCGCAAGGGCTGGTGCAAGGCCTGCGGCACCCACCATGGCGGCGAGCACCATATCCGACTCCGCCCATTGGGCTGCGGCTATAAAACCGGATTCGCCCCATAGGATTTCGGGACAGAAGCGGCCGGAAAGCTTTTTTGCCAGACGGCCGGCACGCTCTTCGTCCAGCACGGCGACCATGGCCGGCCTAAACTGCTTTATCTGCGCTGCTAGAAGATCAATATTCGTGGCACACGTCAGACATTTGACCCTGAACTTGTCCGGGTGCATGTCCACCACCTTAAGGGCAGATGTGCCGATGGAACCTGTGGCGCCCAGAATGGTAAGCGTTTTCAAAGGACAAACACCGAAAAAAAATAGAATACCGGAATAGCCAGAAGCAACCCGTCAATACGATCCAGCATGCCACCATGACCCGGCAGAATTTTTCCCGAATCCTTGATGTGCCCCACCCGTTTCATGGCAGACTCAAAAAGGTCACCGATCTGGCCTGCAACGGCAACGCACAAAGCGCAGGGTATGCTAGTCAATGCAAGGGGCACATCCCGGAAGAAAATCAGATTAAAGACAAGCCCAGCCGTCACCGAAATCACCAGTCCACCCACAGCCCCTTCAACGGTTTTATTGGGACTGATGTTAGGCGCAAGTTTATTTTTACCCTTAAATGTTCCCACATATAATGCTCCGGTATCATTGGCAAAACAGACAATGAGCAACCAGATCCCCCATAAAGCTCCGTCTTCCGTGTTCCGGATAAAAACCAAAAGAGCCAAAGATAAAGGGATATAGACAACGCCAAGCACCTGCCGGGCCACCAGGTCAAAAATGTGGGGCAAGGTGGAAAAACGCGCCAGCACAAACACACAAAGGGCCATCATATTCAAGGCAAGAATAAAAAAAAGAATCGGCCAGGACCCAAGACATGCCCCCATGACCAGCAGCACACAGGCAAAATAAGCGATAATGCGGGAGGTATGGGAAATAGATCCGGTATCATTGGCACAGATGATATCAAAATATTCAACTATGGCAAAAATGGAAACCCCGGATACCAGGGCGGCAAACAAGAGTAGAGACCCTTTAGTAATAGCCCAAAGCAAAAATGGGATCAGAATTAGTGCGGTAAGCCATCTTTTGAAGTGCTGCATTATACCTTCCCGAAACGCCGGTCCCGTTGCTGGTAATCAATTAAAATTTGATAAAACTCCTGCCTGGTAAAATCAGGCCATAGGGTTGGTGTAAAAGCCAGCTCAGAATATGCGGCCTGCCACATGAGAAAATTGGAAAGCCTGAACTCTGCAGACGTACGAATGATAAGATCCGGATCCGGCATACCGGCAGTATAGAGGTGATCAGAAATCGTTTTATCCGTAATGTCTTTGTCCCCTATCGTTCCGGACTTTACTTTAGCGGCAATCTGTTGAACCGCCCTGGTAATTTCTTCCCGGGCACCGTAACTTAAAGCCAGATTCAGAATCATGGCCGAATTCTTTTCCGTAGCAGCCATGGCCTGCTCAGCTTCCTTTCGTACATCACCAGGAAGCCGTTCAATCTGGCCTATGATATTGAGCCGGATATCCTTGTCACGGAGTTCTTCGGTTTCCTTTTTAAGAAACCGTTTAAGCAGATACATCAGGGCCTTGACCTCTTCCTTAGGCCTGGCCCAGTTTTCCGTGGAAAAAGCATACAGGGTGAGCACGTCAAGACGCAATTGCCTGCAGGTTGTGACGACTTCCTTGACAGTCTGCGCCCCCTGTTCATGACCTTTAACCCGGTTCATCAGCCTTTTTTTTGCCCAACGTCCGTTTCCGTCCATGATAAATGCCACATGGGCTGGAATTGCGTTTAGATCCAGTTCGTCGGGCACCTGTATCTTAGAATCAGACTTCAAGAATTTCTTTTTCCTTGGCGGCAAAGATGTCGTCCAGTTTCTTGATGGAGGCGTCGGTGAGTTCCTGGACCTGCTTTTGGGCTTTGAAACTGTCGTCTTCGGAGATATCACCCTCTTTTTGTAGATCCTTGAGCATCTCGTTGGAATCCCGGCGGATATTTCTGACGGCGACCTTGAATTCCTCGCAGGTTTTGGCCACGCTTTTTACGATCTCTTTCCTGCGCTCTTCAGTCAACGGCGGAATTGAGATACGAATCAATTTACCGTCATTGGAAGGGGTAAGTCCAAGATTCGCTTTTAAAATCGCTTTTTCCACCTCATTAATTACTGAAGCATCCCATGGCTTTACGGTGAGCAGCCGGCTTTCAGGCACAGACACGGTGGCCATCTGGGGAAGGGGGGTCTGTGTACCGTAGTAATCGACCCTAACGTTGTCAAGCATGGACTGGGAAGCCCTTCCGGTGCGCACTTTGCCAAGTTCGGTTTCAAATGCTTTCTCGGATTTGCCCATGCGGTCTCTGGTTTCTTCAAGCACCTCATTAATCATATTCACACGTCCTTTAATTTATTATAAATCCGTGTACCGATTTCCCCGCCCGTGGCCGCTTTGTAGATATTGTCGGCTTTGTGCAGGTTGAGCACCTGTAAAGGAAGGTCATGTTCCATGGCAAGGGATATGGCTGTCATATCCATGACATGAAGCTGTTTTTCAATCACCCGCATATATGACAGCTTATCAAACATCACAGCATCATCATGGACCTGGGGATCTTTATCATACACCCCATCGACCTGGGTGGCCTTAAAAAGGATCTGGGCACGGACCTCGTTGGCGCGAAGAACAGCTGCCGTGTCCGTTGTAAAATAAGGGTTTCCGGTACCGGCGGCAAAAATTACCACCCTGCCCTTTTCCAGGTGCCGGATGGCTTTTCTACGGATAAAAGGCTCTGCGACCTTGTCCATGCGAATGGCAGACTGAACCCGTGTGGGGATATCGAGCTTTTCCAAGGCATCGCATAGGGCCAGGCTGTTAATAACAGTGGCCAACATACCCATATTGTCGGCAGATGTCCGGTCCATACCGGCAGAAGACCCTGCCACACCGCGAAAAATATTGCCGCCACCCACAACAATTGAAATTTCCACACCCAAACGAAACACCTTGGCCACTTCAGCAGCCACATAATTTATCATTTCGGGCGTAATGCCGAAGCCCTGATTACCCATCAAGGCTTCGCCACTCAATTTGATCAGAACCCGTTGAAATTCAGGTTTCGTATCCAAGCGCTTATTCTCCTATCTGGAAGCGTGCAAATCTTCTAATCTGGATATTTTCGCCGATCTTTCCGATGGTTTCTTTGAGAACATCTTCAATGGTTTTCTGGGGATCTTTAATGTACTGCTGGCTTAACAGGCAAACGTCCTTATAAAACTTTTCGACCTTACCATCCACGATTTTGTCAATGATATTTTCGGGCTTTCCCTCTTCCAGCATCTGGGCGCGGTAGATTTCACGCTCTTTTTCAATAAGGGATTGGTCCACGTCTTCGGGAACCAGACCGACCGGATTAGCCGCAGCAATGTGCATGGCAATATCTTTGGCAAAATTTTTAAAATCTTCAGTTTTTGCCACAAAATCAGATTCACAGTTCACTTCAAGCAGCACACCCAACTTAGCACCGGTATGAATGTAGGAATAGATAATGCCTTCACTGGTGGATCGTCCTGCGCGTTTGGCTGCTTTGGCCAGACCTTTTTTCCGTAAAAGCTCAATTGCCTTATCCATATTCCCGTCAGCCTCGGCCAGGACTTTTTTACAGTCCATAATCCCCGACCCGGTGGCAGCACGAAGCTCCTTTACCATTTGTGCTGTAATCTCAGCCATTTTGTATACTCCTTTGTTTCAAATATTTAATATCTTTATTCTCGATAATCCAGTTTTTGTTAATTTGCCCAACTTCGGCGTTGAAAACAATTTTTAATCCTCAAAATATGTTGTATATTCATCCGGTTAAAAATTGTTTCCGCCTTGAATTTGAACAAATTCCCTAAAAACTGGATTATCGAGTTTATTATTTGTTATTTATAAACCCATGACGATTATTCGGCAGCTACAGGTTCCTGGCCTTCCGAACCTTCCGAAGCAGCTGTTTTTCTTTTGATTTTTTCAATCACAGGACCGTCTGTACCGTCAGAAACAACCTCAATACCGATTTGTTCACCTGAAGCGTCAGACGCCTTACCAGCACCGTCATCCTTGTCTGACTTCGCACGCTGCCGTTCTTCCCAAATCTGACGACCTTCAATTACGGCATCGGCAACCCGGGAGGCAAATAAACGGATGGAACGGATGGCGTCATCATTGCCGGGAACAACATAATCGATATCATCGGGGTCACAATTGGTATCAACCACGGCAACAATGGGAATACCCAGGCGTTTTGCTTCTTTTACGGCAATCGTCTCATTTTTGGAATCAATAATAAACAGGGCTGCGGGCAACTTTTTCATATTTGAAATGCCGCCAATGGCAAACTCAAGTTTTGCCTTGTCCTTGAGCATTTTTGCCTGTTCTTTTTTAGGATAATTTTCCAATGTACCGTCATTTTCAATGGAATTTAAAAAATGAAACCGGGTAATATTATTTTTTATGGTCTGGAAGTTGGTCAGCATGCCGCCTAACCACCGATTTTCAACATAATAACTTTCAGCTCTGTTGGCCTCTTCATAAATGGCTTCGGAAGCTTGTTTTTTTGTACCCACAAACAACACATCACCACCGTTTGCAGCGATGTTTTTTATAAAATCATGGGCCTGTCTGTACAATTTAACGGTCTGCTGAAGATCAATAATGTAAATTCCGTTTCTGGCACCAAAAATGTACCGTTTCATTTTGGGGTTCCAGCGTTTGGTCTGATGTCCGAAATGTACCCCTGCTTCCAGTAATTCTTTAATCGTGATGTAAGCCATTTTTTCTCCAATTTTTCAATGGTTTTTAATGTTCATCCGCTTGCCTCATCCCCGAAATCGACTTCAGAACATGTTTAATAATTGATGAATCGGCTGCAATCTCATTTTCATGAGATTTCGCTTCGATCCCCTAACTACCAAACAGGCTCTTATAAAAGCACCGGATCACAGGTCCGCAAGCGTGTGTTATATATTTGCAAAAGCAAAATCCAAAGTTCTATATCAAAAAGAGAGGAAACAATCAATTTATTTTTTGAAAACAGCCAGCCGGTGGTGTCCGGCAAGATCTTTGATAAAATCCAGTTCAGCCACCCAGGAAAATCCTTGAGCAAGGCGTTTAACCATAGATTTCTGGTCAAAACCGATCTCAAGAATCAAGCGGCCGGAAGGCAAAAGCCGATCACCTGCCTGGGCAAGAATCACCCTGACGGCATCCAGGCCGTCAGGCCCTCCGTCCAATGCTTGGCGCGGCTCATGGTCTCTAACCTCCGGTTCCAAAGATTCAATGTCAGCACTGGGAATATAAGGCGGGTTGGACAGAATTAAATCAAACAGCGGCTTTGGCGCCACCGCTGCAAGCCAGTCCCCTCTAAATAACGATATCGGAGTTTGGGCAAAGGCCTTTACATTGGCGCAAGCCGTGGCGAGTGCAACCGAAGAAAGTTCATTTCCAAAATAAAAATGACTTTTACATGCATTGGCAATGGAAATAATAACCGCACCGGACCCGACCCCAAGCTCTATCACTCTGGCCTGTCTGCCGCGCTGTTTTATTTTCGACAATATTTCCACAGCCGTTTCCACCAGGGTTTCCGTATCCGGCCTGGGG
The DNA here is from genome assembly GCF_963666695.1 of uncultured Desulfobacter sp. Lineage (GTDB taxonomy): Bacteria > Desulfobacterota > Desulfobacteria > Desulfobacterales > Desulfobacteraceae > Desulfobacter. The sequence continues at coordinate 4,761,844 of NZ_OY762947.1, read as the reverse complement.
ATGAGAACACCCGGGGCAACCTTGAACTGCTCATTGAAAAACCCCTTACGCCCCGTGATATAAGCTACGGGTTCCCTTGCAATCCTGCGCCGAATAAGAAGTTTAAATGCGGCAAGTTCCTGCTTTTCCAAAGGCCGGTCATGCTGAAGGTAAAGGTCAAGACGCCGCAGCCCCAGGGCTTGTGCCAAAAGGATTTCGGCTGTAAGCCTGGGGCTGTCAATACTCTGCTGCGAAAAATAGGTATCTGTCCAGGAAAGGATGGATTTTATGGTCCAAACGTCCACAGATCAATTCTCCCAGACTAATTTTCTTTTAGTGCCAGGGCTTGATTATGCGCTCTCAAGGCATCAATAATTTCCTGGATATCGCCTTCCATGACACTGTCCAACCGGTACAGGGTCAGGCCGATACGATGGTCGGTCATCCGGCCTTGGGGGAAATTATAGGTGCGAATGCGACCCGACCGGTCACCTGTACCCACCTGGCCTTTGCGGTCCGCAGCCCGCTTGGCCTCCTCTTCCTGTATCTTGGCGTCGAGGATACGGGACTTGAGAACGTTCAAGGCCTTGGCCTTGTTTTTATGTTGGGATTTTTCATCCTGGCAGGTAGCCACAACGCCTGTGGGAATATGGGTAATCCGAACAGCGGAATCCGTGGTATTTACGGACTGGCCGCCAGGCCCCGAAGAACGGAACACATCCACTTTCAAATCCGCAGGATTGATGTCAATATCCACATCCTCGGCTTCGGGCAGCACGGCCACAGTCACCGCAGAGGTGTGAACACGCCCCTGGGTTTCAGTTTCAGGGACCCGCTGAACCCGATGGATACCGCTTTCATATTTAAATTGGGAGTACGCGCCTTTACCCTTCACCATGGAAACCACTTCTTTGAACCCCCCGGCAGCCGAGTCGTTCTTTTCAATGATTTCGATCTTCCAATGTTTGGACTCCGCGTACCTTGTGTACATACGGAAAAGATCACCGGTAAAAATGCCGGCTTCTTCACCGCCGGTGCCGGCTCGAATTTCCAGAATAACGTTCTTCTCATCCCGGGGATCTTTGGGCATCAAAAGAACATTAAGTCGTTCCTGCAACTGTTCAATTCTGGTTTCAAGTATGGGGATCTCTTCTTTGGCCATGGCCCGGATGTCGGGGTCGCTGTCCTTGAGAAGCTCTTTGGCCTCCTTGAGTTCTTCTTCTGCGCCCTCATATTCACGAAACACCGGCACAATCTTGTTCAATTCACCGTGTTCCTTTAAATATGCCTGGTACTTTTTCTGATCCGCCATTACTGCGGGGTCACTGAGCAGATGCTCAATCTTTATAAACCGCTCTTCAATGCCTTTTAATTTTCTGATCATGATCAACCCGCCCCGGATAAAAATTCAAAAAGGGGTCTTTATTCAACAGGCTGTTACAGAACGTTAATTTTTGTTCAAGCTCAAGGCGTATGAAATTTTTAACCGCAGGAATATATAATATATTTTGAGGATTAAAAATTATATACAACGTAGAGATTGGGCAAAAAGTGACGTTCTGTAACAGCCTGTCAAGACCCCTTTTGCATACCTGCCTAAAAAACAGCTAAACCAATTTGCTTGCGTCAAACCCTGCGTATTTTTTCTTGAAGCGGTCAATACGGCCGGCAGAGTCAACCAGCTTCTGCTTGCCGGTGAAAAAAGGATGACACTGGGAACAAATTTCCACCTTAATATTCTCTCTTGTGGAACTGATATCAAATGTTGCGCCACAGGCACAGGTTGCTGTTGTTTTTGTGTAGTTCGGATGGATGTCTTTTTTCATCTTACACGTCACTCCTTGTAGTCTTCGTCATAAAAGACCGTAAATGTTAATTTATATAAAAGCTTCCTGTTATGAATTCATCATTTCAAGAAACTCTTTATTATCCTTTGTTCCTTCCATTTTTTCAAGTAAAAACTGCATTGCATCCACGGAATTTAAACTGGAAAGCAATTTTCTTAAAATCCAAACCCGGTTCAGCACTTCAGGGTCGAGGAGCAATTCCTCTTTTCGAGTACCGGAACGGTTCATGTCAATGGCAGGAAATACACGCTTGTCCGCCAGCTTTCGATCAAGCACAAGTTCCATGTTACCCGTGCCCTTGAATTCTTCAAAAATGACCTCATCCATTCTAGACCCGGTATCAACAAGCGCGGTGGCAATAATTGTCAAGCTGCCGCCCTCCTCGATATTTCGGGCTGCCCCGAAAAACCGCTTGGGACGATCCAGGGCATTGGAATCCACACCACCGGACAAAATTTTTCCCGAAGGCGGCATCACTGCGTTGTAAGCCCTTGCAAGCCGTGTGATACTGTCTAAAAGAATCACGACATCATGGCCCTGTTCTACAATTCTCTTGGCTTTTTCAATTACCATTTCAGCCACCTGCACGTGGCGCTCGGAAGGTTCATCAAAGGTGGAAGAAATCACTTCCGCATCTACGGAACGTGCCATGTCCGTCACCTCTTCGGGGCGTTCATCAATAAGCAGGATCATAGGAACAATATTCTTATGGGCCTTGATCATGGAATTGGCAATGTTCTGGAGCAGCATGGTTTTGCCGGCCTTGGGCGGAGACACGATAAGACCGCGCTGACCGAATCCGATAGGAGACATCAGATCAATGACCCGCATGGAATAATTATCAGATTCTGCCTCAAGGTTCATTTTACGATCCGGATACAGGGGCATAAGGTTGTCAAATAAAATAGTTTCAGCCGCCATTTCAGGATTCATGAAATTAACGGCTTCCACTTTCAGCAATGCAAAATACCGTTCAGAATCCTTTGGCTGGCGAACCTGGCCGGAAATAGTATCTCCGGTGCGCAGGTTAAACCGCCGGATCTGGGAAGGAGAGACATAAATATCGTCGGGACCGGGCAGATAATTGTACCCAGGCGCTCTCAAAAAACCAAACCCATCTGGAAGGATTTCAAGGGTGCCTTCACCGTAAATCTGTCCACTTTCTTCAATATTGGCCTGGAGCAGGGCAAAAATCAGTTCCTGCTTCTTAAGGCCGCCAATACCCTGAATATTGTATTTTTTGGCAAGCTTGGTGAGCTCACTGATTTTCATCTTATTAAGTTCGACAAGATTCATGCAATCTCCTGGTCTAATCCTTCAGTTTTGTTAAGGGTGTATAAATTCACAATGCAATTTTTTTTGGGGATGCCTTTTTGACTATCTGGAGGCCAACCGACCCTGCGGAAAAAAAAGACAGATAATGTGAAACGTTCAGTAGTTTAAAAAATCTATTAAGATATTATTATTTTTTTGTCAAGCGATGATTGACAAGTTTTTGATACAAACCATCCACAGATTTAAAAACAGCTTCCGGCTCGCCTCTATTTTCAATGACGTAATCAGCCTTTTGGACCTTTTCGGATTGGGGCATCTGGATGGCCAAAAGCTTTTGGGCACTTTCCCGGTTCACACCGTCCCGGCGGGAAATTCGGTCAACAAGAGTGCTATCCGAAGCGGTCACAACCACCACGACATCAAAAAGATTTTCCATGCCAAGCTCAAACAGGAGAGGGACCTCAACAGCACATGATTTTTGCTTTGAATGGACCGCGTCCTCCATCAACCTGACCGTTTCACTAATAATGATAGGGTGCAAAATGGATTCAAGTTTTTCCCGACTGCCTTTTGTGGTTACAATCATACGTCGCAGGGCCGGACGATCCAACGTGCGGTCCGGGGCTACAACCTCAGACCCAAACGCCTTGACCACCAAATCATACCCAGCCTGACCCGGCTCGACCACCTGCCTTGCAATTTCATCACAATCCAAGGTTACCAGACCAATCCGCCGGAATCCCTCACACACAAGGCTTTTACCCGAACCTGCCGAACCTGTCACGCCTATTTTAAGCATCATACTCCGTCATTTATATATATAAAAGTCCCAACGTTTATCGAGTTTGACTTATAATATATTCCTGTGATACTTATCAAGCCCGTTAAATCAACAATTAACTTTTTTATTAATAATTAAAGGGGAATATACGTGGAAAGGACCTTATCCATTATCAAGCCCGACGGTGTAGAAAAAAACGTCATCGGCGAAGTCATCAAACGCTTTGAAACCAACGGCATTAAAATCGCAGCCATGAAAATGATTCATCTTAGCAAATCCCAGGCCCAGGGGTTTTATGCGGTCCATAAGGAACGCCCCTTTTTCGACAGTCTGACTGATTTCATGACATCGGGTCCCATTGTTGTAATGGTACTTGAGGGCGAAGATGTTATCGCAAAAAATAGAAAACTAATGGGCGCCACAAATTTCAAAGAAGCAGAAGAAGGCACCATCCGAAAGGAATATGCCACGGACATTGAAAAAAATGTTGTCCACGGCTCTGATGCCCCGGAAACCGCTGCCTTTGAAATTGGTTATTTCTTCAACGACTTAGAGCTGCACTCCCGTTAGTACCGTCCAAAATTTTTCATCCCCGGCAGTATAGTCTAATGACGCCGGGGATGATTCAAATCATTCTTACGTGTCGGTTGTCGGCGCATAACCATCCAAGTCAAGGCATACATAATAAAAGCCCGCACGTTTAAACGTTTGTACCATTTCCTGCCTCACACCCGGCTCAACAAAGCGATGTAAGTCATCAGGCGCTGCTTCAATTCGGGCTAAATTCCCATGGCACCGCACCCGCACCTGACCGAACCCCAAACCATGGAGACAGGTTTCTGCCCGCTCAACTTTTACAAGCTTTTCCTTGGTGATGATATCTCCTTGGGGGATGCGAGTGGCCAGGCAGGACTGGGCAGGCAAATTCCAGGTTTCAAGACCCAATATCTTTGAACACGCACGGATGTGTTCTTTTGAAAAACCAGCCTCCACCAAAGGCGTTTTGAAACCCAGTTCCCGGGCCGCAGCCATGCCGGGCCGAAATTCCCTCAAGTCGTCCAGGTTTGCCCCGTGCAACAAGGTATGAATCCCGTGTTTCTTTGCAACTTCCATAACTCTGGAAAATAAAAATAATTTACAAAAATAACAGCGCTTGTCCGTATTCCGGGTCACCCTGGCCTCATCCAGAATATTTGCAGAAACAAACACAGGAGCGATACCCATATATTGACCCAAACGGACCACCCGTTCTTTTTCCCCAGCGGTAAAAAAATCAGAAACAACGGTAACAGGTAATACCGATTTCACCCCAGCAATAAGTGCTGCCGCAACCAGAAATGCCGAATCAGCACCACCTGAAAAGGCAATGACCAGACCCGGAGCATCTTTTAACAAATTAAGCAGGCGAGAAAATTCTTTATTTCCGGCCAACAGTCTTTTTCCTGAAGCCCTCAAATTAACCATACTGTTGTTCATATATTTTATAACGACTTCCCATTATTTTCAGTGACATTGATTAAACTAAGAAACAATAGCCCAATTCAATCTCAACTTTCAACGAATATTTTCTTGACTTCAATCATGTCTTTATTGTATATACCCTGACGTTGTTCGTCTGCTGGCTGATCGTCCAATGGCAGGACTACGGACTCTGACTCCGTCAATCTAGGTTCGAATCCTAGTCAGCCAGCCACTGATAATAAAGGATAATAAAGCCTTTCAGGATTTTTTCTTGAAAGGCTTTTTTGCGTTTGGCGCACATAGCTTCCACGTTTCAATTTAGGGCCATGGAAATTTTAAAATCCACCAATAGGGCGAAGGATTTTTGCCCGTCTTCAAGGCGCATTAATGGGAGCATATTCGAAATATGTACCCATTGATGCAACGAAGAAGACGGGTAAAAAAACAAGCCCTATGGTAGATTTTATTGTTTCCATGGCCCTTACCCCAGCATTGCAAAAGTCATAAGGATTCCCAGCAGGGTAAAATTTTAATTTAAAAATAAAAAAGGGCTTTCAGCAAAACTGCCGAAAGCCCTTCTTTTATAATGGTCGGGACGACTGGATTTGAACCAGCGACCACTTGTCCCCCAGACAAGTGCGCTACCAGGCTGCGCTACGTCCCGTTAAAAGCAACGTCCGGGTATTTATCACTCCCATTTGTATATGTCAACAAAGATTAATATTTTTATTAAAAAAATCCTGGTTTTCGGCTGTGGCAATACGTTATTCGGCAATGACGGCTTTGGGCCGGAAGTTGTTTACAAAATAGAGAAAACGCAAACCCTGCCGGACAGCATCCTGGTGATGGATGCCGGTACTGGGATTCGCGATCTGGTTTTCGACCTCCTGCTCATGGACCCCCCCCCGGAACTCGTAGTAGTCATTGACGCCATCACCGTTCCGGACCGTCGCCATGGGGAAATCTTTGCCATTGACGTAGCCAAAGTACCCCAAAAAAAACTGGCGGATTTTTCCCTGCACCAGTGCCATCATCGAATCTTTTGGCCCAGCTTGCCCAACGAGGTACTAACGTTGAGGTCATTGCAATGAATACAGAATTTATTCCCGATGAAATCAGTCCCGGGCTTTGCCCGGTGGCAGAAAAAGCAGTGGAAGAAGCGGCACAACTTGTGATTGAAAAATTAAAAAGCCACATCGCTTTTAATTTAGAGCCTATTCAAAAATAAATGAATCGACTGCAATCTCATGAAAATAAGATTGCGCTTCGATCCCTAATTTTTAAACAGACTCTTATTTCCTATCAATTTTTATTTTTTAATTTGAACGAGGTGTTTAAACATGAATAGTCAAATAAAGGGCTCTGTACTTGTTGCAGGGGGAGGCATTGCCGGAATTCAGGCTGCACTGGATGCAGCGGATTCCGGATTTTACGTATATCTTGTTGAAAAGACCGCCGGCATAGGAGGGGCCATGTCTCAATTGGACAAAACCTTCCCCACAAACGACTGTGCCATGTGAATCATTTCACCCAAACTGGTTGAGTGCGGTCGGCACTTGAATATTAAAATTTTAACGCTGTCGGAAATTATGGATGTATCCGGCGAGCTTGGCAATTTTACGGTTAAAGTAAAAAAGAATCCCAGATTTGTGGATGAAGAAAAATGTATTGCCTGTGGTCTTTGCGCTGAAAAATGTCCCAAAAAGGTGGACGATGAATACAATGCCGGTTTAGACAAAAGAAAAGCCGCCTATATTAAGTACGGCCAGACCGTGCCTTTGAAATATGCCATTGATCTGGACAACTGCATCTATCTGACCAAAGGCAAATGTGGAATCTGCGCAAAGGTCTGCCCCACCGGAGCCATTAACCACGAGATGAAGGCAGAAATTCTTGAGCTTGATGTCGGCGCTCTGATTCTGGCACCGGGGTTCAAGGCTTTTTCCCCGAAAGGCATTGACTATTACGGGTACGACACCATCAAGGATGTGGTCACAAGCCTTGAGTATGAACGCATGCTCTCCGCTTCAGGCCCATGGGCAGGGCATCTGAAGATGTTAAAAATCACGAACGCATTCAGGTCATGACCAGCACAACCCTTACCCGGGTATCCGGATTTGTGGGCAGCTTTACCGGAGAACTGACAACAGGCGATCAAACCAGTGACATTGAGTTCGGTGCCTGCATCATTGCCACCGGTGCCCATGAAACCCGTCCAAACGAATATCTTTACAATGAAGATCCAAGGGTAATGACCCTGATGGATTTCAGAGCCAGGGCCCAAAAAAATCCGGAATACCCCGGCAGTCTGGATTCCGTAGTTTTTATCCAATGTGTGGGATCAAGGGATGAGAATCACCCATACTGCTCACGGGTGTGCTGCACCCATTCCATCCAAAACGCCGTGCGCCTAAAAAAGGACAAACCGGCAATGGACATTTTTATCCTTTACCGGGACATCCGCACTTATGCTGACAAGGAGGACCTTCATCTGGAAGCCCGGAATCTTGGGGTCATTTTCATCCGGTACAGTCGGGACAAAAAACCATCTGTTTCCAACGAGAACGGTGAGCTCACGGTGAATACATTTGACCCGGTATTGCAGATGCCTGTGAGCATTTGCGCTGATGCGGTTTTTCTTGCAACGGCCATAGAACCCAACCACACGGCTCCTTTTGTGGACCTATTTAAATGTTCATCCAATGCTGATGGTTTTCTCATGGAAGCCCATCCCAAACTTCGGCCTGTGGATTCAACTGTGGACGGGGGCTTTCTTGCAGGCATGTGTCACTACCCCAAACCCATAGACGAAGCCATTGCCCAGGGCCGGGCTGCAGCCTCACGCGCCTCGGTAATCCTCTCGCAGAAAATTTTGAAATTGGATGCCATTAAATCCAGTGTCACGCACAATTGTGACGGCTGTGCCCTTTGTGTGGACATCTGCCCGTTCAATGCCATATCCCTTGTCTCATTTACTTCACAGGACGGGCATCGACACCGGCGCGCAGAAATCCAGGAAGCCCTTTGTAAAGGATGCGGACTTTGTGCCGCCACTTGTCCCAAGGAAGATGTACAGGTGAACGGATTTACAAACAGCCAGCTGCGCGCCCAGGTTGACGCCATTTTAAACGACTAATCAATGGAGATTTAAACATAAAATGAAAGATACATTTGAACCCACCATCATTGGATTTCTGTGCAACTGGTGTTCCTATGCCGGCGGAGATCTTACCGGCGTATCCAGACTGGAATATCCCCCCAACATGAAGCCCATCCGGGTCATGTGCACGGGCATGGTCCACCCTGATCTTGTGCTGTCTGCCCTTAAAAAAGGTGCAGACGGCGTCATGGTCATGGGTTGACATCCCGGCGAATGTCATTACCTGGATGGTAATCAAAAAGCATTGTCCCGTATTACTGTAATTAAACTACTGCTCGAAGATGCCGGCATTGATCCTGAGCGAGCCACCATTGAATGGGTGTCCGGTGCTGAAGGCCCAAGATTTGCTGAAAAGGTCACCGAATTCACCGATAAAATAAGGGCACTTGGTCCCAATATGTTCAACGCCCATAAAAAGGAGGTGGTTCCATGCCTGTAAAGGTTGCCAATGAATGGCTCAACTCCTGCTCTGGGTGTGAAATTGCCATATTGAATCTGGGAGAAACCCTTCTGAATCTTTTGCCCCAAATTGAATTTGTTCATATTCCGGTTCTGATGGACCATAAGCACTATGGACAGCTTGGAGAAAAAAAGGAGATTGATATTCCCAAGGCTACGGTGGGATTGCTGTCGGGCGGAATCCGTAATGAAGAGCATCTTGAGGTGGCTCATGAAATGCGCAAAAAATGCGAGAGTCTCATTGCCCTTGGCACCTGCGCTACCCATGGCGGCATCCCCGCGCTGATCAATTCATTCACCAACGATGAATTTCTGAAATATTATTATTCAACAGACAGCACAGAATCGAACGCTAAAATTCCAGACCAGGGTATTTCCCCGCTGCTGGATCGCTGTTATGCCCTGGACGAAAAGATAAATGTGGATCTTTATCTGCCGGGATGTCCGCCCCACCCGGATCAAATCGCCACAGTTATTTCAGAGTTGTTAACTGGCCAGACACCGGAACTTCCCTTTAAAAGTGTATGTGACACCTGTCCTGCAATTCGAAAAGGCAAAGGATACATCACCGCCATCAAACGCTTTACGGGAAACCCGGAATATAATCCGGACAAAGGTATTGACCAGATGCGCTGTCTTCTGGAACAGGGGTATTTGTGTGCAGGCCCCGTCACCCGGGCCGGGTGCGCAGGCAATAATGGGGAAGCGCCCAGGTGCATCAGCGCCCGGGTTCCATGCAGAGGCTGCTACGGCCCTGTTCGCCAGAACGGTAACCAGTTGTTGGACATGCTAAATGCCCTGGCTTCCAACGGTATCGACATCTCATCCATCCCGGATCGAAACAGCCTGCTGCGTTTCTCAGGCGCGCATAATCGGCTGGTTCCCTCGATAAAAGGAGACAAATAAAAATGGGAAAAACCATTCACATCGCCCCCCTGTCACGCATAGAGGGGCATGCAAATATTAATATACAGCTTGATGACAATGGAGACGTGGCTTCGGCCACCACCCATTTTAACTCCATCAGGGGGTTTGAAAAATATGTCCAGGGAAAACCGGCCGAAGAAGTGACCCGAATTGTCACCCGTATTTGCGGAATCTGCCCCTGGCATCACCACCTGTCATCCACCAAGGCCGTGGATGCCTGTTTTGGGGCGCAAGTTGCCCCGGCAGGCCACATGCTGCGCGAATGCATGCAGAACATGGCCCACATCAACGACAAAATTCTGCACTTTTATTTTCTAGCAGCGCCTGATTTTGTCATGGGGCCGGACGCCGATTACAAGGTCAGGAACGTCATCGGTATTGCCCAGGCAGCACCGGACCAGGCCAGACAGGTGATTAAAATGAGGCAACTGGGACAAATGATGATGGAAAAATTTGCAGGCAAGGTCATCCATCCAATTGCAGCAGTCCCAGGCGGATTTTCAAAACCCATGTCTGACAGCCAGCGCAGAGAGTTGATTGAAGACACAAAAACTCTGCTGGATTTTGCCACCTTCTCCATGGCCCATGCCAAGGAAAATATCTTCCCGGCATATATGGATGACGTAACCACCCTTGGCAGCATCACTACAGGTTTTATCGGCACGGTGGATGACCATGGGGCATTGAATTTTTATGACGGAAAGATCCGGCTCATGATGCTGGATGGTTCGTTTCAGGATTTTAATGATGCAGATTACCTGGATTACATAGCTGAACATGTGGAACCAACGTCCTATGGAAAATACCCCTATGCAAAATCCTGGGGACAGGGGTTTTCCATGGATATTGACAATCCCAAAGGTATTTACCGGTCCAATTGCCTGGCAAGACTGAATGCCTGCGATTATATTTCAACTCCCCTTGCCCAGGCTGAATTGGAAACCTTCAGGAAACAATTCGGACGCCCTGCCCAGCACACTCTGCTTTATCATTGGGCCAGACTTATCGAGCTTGTATATGCCTGTAAAAAGACCCTTGAACTTCTTATGGATACAGCCATCTGCGGAAAAGAGACGCGGTCTGACGTCACCCCGAAAGGCGGTCGCGGCGTAGGCCATGTGGAAGCGCCCCGGGGGACCTTGATACATGACTACTACTGCAAATTGGAAATTCATCCCCCCTACAGGTGAATATTTATCTAACTATAGGTGATGGCCAAACCATTTAAAAGGACATATAAAGCACACCCCTAACAGCTTGATTAGTTGGGGGGGGTATGAATTTCCAATTTGCGGTACTACACAACCGATGAAAACGGACTCATTGAAAAGGCCAATATGATCGTTGGTACCACGCACAATCTGGCCCCCATAGCAATGAGCGTAGAGCAGTCCGCAAAAATGCTTATCAAAGACGGCCATGTCGATGAAACGATATTAAATAAGGTAGAGATGTCGGTGCGAGCGTACGACCCCTGAATCAGCTGTGCCACTCACCGCCTGGATGGCGGCAGGAGCATTGATATCAAAGTATATGGCAATAATGGCCAACAGATAAACTAGACCAAAACACCTAAACATAAAGGGGCTGCGAAAGAATTATCCGCAGCCCTTTTTAAATGTGTAATGAAGTCTAATTCAAACAAAAAAAGTTTTCAGAAAAAATCTGAAAACCTTTGTATTTGTGGCGCGCCCGGCGCGATTCGAACACGCGACCCCTTGATTCGTAGTCAAGTACTCTATCCAGCTGAGCTACGGGCGCCCAAAAACTTGATATTTATAGCAACCTTTAAGTAAAAATTCAAGTAATTTTATTAATTCTGATTAAATTAAGAACACACTTGGTTCAGAAATAAAAAAGCCCTGACCATTTGCTATAAATAATCAGGGCTTTTAAAAAAAGAACCGGCGGCGTTCTACTCTCCCACACAGTCTCCCATGCAGTACCATCGACGCTAAAGAGCTTAACTTCCGTGTTCGAGATGGGTACGGGTGTGGCCTCTTCGCCATCGCCACCGGTTACACTGGTCGGACCTGGAACTTCAGAAAGCATTAAATGTGTCATGTCCCATGGGTCCAAATATGTAATCTGCTGCAGTAAATAGTCAGTTTGCTATGTTGGTGTATCAAAACGTTCAAAATTATTCGTGGAAAAAAGTGGCTAAGCCTCACGACCTATTAGTACTGGTAAGCTCAACATGTTGCCATGCTTACACACCCAGCCTATCAACCTTGTAGTCTTCAAGGGGTCTTCAGTACTTACGTATGGGATATCTAATCTTGAAGTTGGCTTCCCGCTTAGATGCTTTCAGCGGTTATCCGTACCCAACTTGGCTACCCAGCAATGCCCCTGGCGGAACAACTGGAACACCATTGGTTGGTCCAATCCGGTCCTCTCGTACTAGGATCAGATCTCCTCAAATATCCTGCGCCCACGAAAGATAGGGACCAAACTGTCTCACGACGTTTTAAACCCAGCTCACGTACCACTTTAATTGGCGAACAGCCAAACCCTTGGGACCTGCTCCAGCCCCAGGATGTGATGAGCCGACATCGAGGTGCCAAACCGCCCCGTCGATGTGAACTCTTGGGGGCGATAAGCCTGTTATCCCCGGCGTACCTTTTATCCGTTGAGCGACGGCCCTTCCATTCAGAACCGCCGGATCACTAAGACCTACTTTCGTACCTGCTCGAAATGTCTCTCTCGCAGTCAAGCTCCCTTATGCCCTTGCACTCTACGGCTGGTTTCCAATCAGCCTGAGGGAACCTTCGCGCGCCTCCGTTACTCTTTGGGAGGCGACCGCCCCAGTCAAACTACCCACCAGACACTGTCCCAGATCCGGGTTACGGACCGTGGTTAGAACACTGAAATATGAAGGGTGGTATTTCAAGGGTGACTCCACACACACTGGCGCGCATGCTTCAAAGTCTCCCACCTATCCTGCACATCATATCCCAAAATCCAATGTCAAGCTGTAGTAAAGGTGCCGGGGTCTTTCCGTCTTTTCGCGGGTAGACGGTATCTTCACCGCCACTGCAATTTCGCTGAGTCCCTGGTTGAGACAGTGTGGAAGTCGTTACGCCATTCGTGCAGGTCGGAACTTACCCGACAAGGAATTTCGCTACCTTAGGACCGTTATAGTTACGGCCGCCGTTTACCGGGGCTTCAGTTCAGTGCTTCGCCGAAGCTAACAAATCCCCTTAACCTTCCGGCACCGGGCAGGCGTCAGACCCTATACCTCGTCTTGCGACTTTGCAGAGTCCTATGTTTTTAGTAAACAGTCGCTACCACCAATTCTCTGCGGCCCCCAACCGCTTAATGTGTATACAAATCACAGTCAGGGGCATACCTTCTCCCGAAGTTACGGTATCATTTTGCCGAGTTCCTTAACCAGGGTTCTCTCAAGCGCCTTGGGATACTCTCCCCACCTACCTGTGTCGGTTTACGGTACGATCACCTGCCATCTCGATAGAGGCTTTTCTTGGCAGCATGGGTGCAGTCACTTTATGGGATAAATCCCTCGACATCACTTCTCGGCCTTAAAAAAATCCGGATTTGCCTGGATCTTAAGCCTACAAGCTTGAACCGCCTATTCCAACAGACGGATGACTTGCCCTCCTGCGTCCCCCCATTTCTCAAACGATAACAAGGTGGTACAGGAATATTAACCTGTTTTCCATCGACTACGCCTTTCGGCCTCGCCTTAGGGATCGACTAACCCTGAGAAGATTAGCTTTACTCAGGAAACCTTGGGTTTTCGGCGAGCGGGCCTCTCACCCGCTTTATCGCTACTCATGTCAGCATGGGCACTTGTGACATCTCCACACAACCTCGCGGTGGCGATTCTGCGATGACACAACGCTCTCCTACCGTCAAGAAACTAGATACTGGAAACAAGAAACAAGACTTTAGCTATAGCGGTTTATTAACCCTCTTAGCATTTTTCCGACCTCTTGGTATCTTTGATCGAAAAAATTTTGGTCTTGTTTATTCAGATATTTAAGGTCTCTTGCAAACTCAAGCCATACACGGCTTTCATCACATGAACCCATGGCTATCTGAATGAATCTTCTTACATCAGCTTTGCTTGACTGCTTTCCCATTCCTTCGGCAATATTCGCCGGAATGGATTTACTTGATTTCCTTAGTTGTTGAGCCAGTTCATACTGCTCTGTTTTGGAAATCTTAGTGTTATTGTATGCAGTTCAATTGCTAATTGATATGACTTTTTAAAAACGTCAAGTCTATGGTAAGGCATGAATTTGCCCTCCTTGTTTCTTGTCTCTAGTATCTAGTTTCTTGGCCCGCAGCTTCGGTACTATGCTTTAGCCCCGATACATTTTCGGCGCAGATCCACTCGACCAGTGAGCTATTACGCTTTCTTTAAAGGATGGCTGCTTCTAAGCCAACCTCCTGGTTGTCTGGGCATTCCCACATCCTTCTCCACTTAGCATA